>NZ_JBFUID010000057.1:0-41072 GCF_056402055.1 Pseudomonas sp. P4_C4
GCGGCAGCTCCTACAAGGGATCGCACTCCGATCCTTACATCTAAACCTGGATTATCCCGATGAGCTCTGTGGCGGTTTTCAGCAAAGCCTCACCGTTCGATGCGCTGCAACGCTGGCTACCCAAGTTGGTACTCGCGCCGAGCATGCTGATCGTGTTGGTTGGCTTCTACGGTTACATCATCTGGACGTTCATTCTGTCCTTCACCAACTCCAGCTTCATGCCGAGCTACAAGTGGGTCGGCCTGCAGCAATACATGCGCCTGATGGACAACGACCGTTGGTGGGTCGCGAGCAAGAACCTCGCGCTGTTCGGCGGCATGTTCATCGGCATCAGCCTGGTGCTGGGCGTGTTCCTCGCCGTGCTGCTGGACCAGCGCATTCGCAAGGAAGGCTTCATCCGCACCGTCTACCTGTACCCGATGGCGCTGTCGATGATCGTCACCGGTACCGCGTGGAAATGGCTGCTCAACCCTGGCCTGGGCCTGGACAAGATGCTGCGGGATTGGGGCTGGGAAGGCTTCCGCCTCGACTGGCTGGTGGATCAGGATCGCGTGGTTTACTGCCTGGTGATCGCCGCCGTATGGCAAGCCTCCGGGTTTGTCATGGCGATGTTCCTGGCCGGCCTGCGCGGTGTCGATCAGTCGATCATCCGTGCCGCCCAGGTCGATGGTGCGAGCCTGCCGACCATCTACCTGAAGATCGTCCTGCCGAGCCTGCGCCCGGTGTTCTTCAGTGCCTTCATGATCCTGGCGCACATCGCGATCAAGAGCTTCGACCTGGTCGCGGCGATGACCGCGGGCGGTCCGGGTTACTCCTCCGACCTGCCAGCGATGTTCATGTATTCCTTCACGTTCAGCCGTGGCCAGATGGGCATCGGTTCGGCCAGCGCCATGCTGATGCTCGGCGCGGTGCTGACCATCCTTGTGCCGTACTTGTACTCCGAGCTGCGAGGCAAACGCCATGACTAATCAACTCGGTAAACCAACGCTCAGTTTCAGCCGCATCGCGATCTACGCCACCTTGCTATTGGCAGCGGCGGTGTACCTGATCCCGTTGGTGGTGATGCTGCTGACCAGTTTCAAATCCCCTGAAGACATCCGCACCGGCAACCTGTTGAGCTGGCCGACCGTGATCGACGGCATCGGCTGGATCAAGGCCTGGGACGTGGTCGGCGGCTACTTCTGGAACTCGGTGAAGATCACCGTGCCGGCGGTACTGATTTCCACGTTTATTGGTGCGATGAACGGCTACGTGCTGTCGATGTGGCGCTTCCGTGGTTCGCAACTGTTCTTCGGCCTGTTGCTGTTCGGCTGCTTCCTGCCGTTCCAGACCGTGCTGTTGCCAGCCTCGTTCACCCTCGGCAAGTTCGGCCTGGCCAACACCACCTCCGGCCTGGTGCTGGTGCACGTGGTCTACGGCCTGGCGTTCACCACGCTGTTCTTTCGCAACTACTACGTGAGCATTCCGGATGCGCTGGTCAAAGCGGCGCGGCTCGATGGCGCGGGCTTCTTCACGATCTTCCTGAAAATCCTGCTGCCGATGTCGATCCCGATCGTGATGGTCTGCCTGATCTGGCAGTTCACCCAGATCTGGAATGACTTCCTGTTCGGCGTGGTCTTCGCCAGTGGCGATGCCCAGCCAATTACCGTGGCCCTGAACAACCTGGTCAACACCAGCACCGGGGCCAAGGAATACAACGTTGATATGGCCGCCGCGATGATCGCCGGGCTGCCGACACTGCTGGTCTACATATTCGCTGGCAAGTATTTCCTGCGTGGGCTGACGTCCGGCGCGGTCAAGGGGTAGAACATGGCAACTCTCGAATTACGCAACGTCAACAAGACCTACGGCGCCGGTTTGCCGGACACCCTGAAAAACATCGAACTGAAAATCGATGACGGGGAATTCCTGATCCTGGTCGGCCCGTCGGGCTGCGGCAAGTCGACCTTGATGAACTGCATCGCCGGCCTGGAAACCATCAGCGGCGGCGCGATCCTGGTGGACGACGCCGACATCAGCGGCATGAGCCCCAAGGATCGCGACATCGCCATGGTGTTCCAGTCCTACGCGCTGTATCCGACCATGAGCGTGCGCGACAACATCGCGTTCGGCCTGAAGATCCGCAAAATGCCCACCGCCGAAATCGACGAAGAAGTCGCTCGGGTTTCCAAGCTGTTGCAGATCGAACACCTGCTCAGCCGCAAACCCGGCCAACTCTCCGGTGGACAGCAACAGCGTGTGGCGATGGGCCGTGCACTGGCGCGGCGGCCGAAGATTTATCTGTTCGACGAACCGCTGTCCAACCTCGACGCCAAGCTGCGGGTCGAGATGCGCACCGAAATGAAACTGATGCACCAGCGCCTGAAAACCACCACGGTCTACGTGACCCACGACCAGATCGAAGCCATGACCCTGGGCGACAAAGTGGCGGTGATGAAGGACGGAATCATCCAGCAGTTCGGCACGCCGAAAGACATCTACAACAACCCGGCCAACCTGTTCGTGGCGAGCTTCATCGGTTCGCCGCCGATGAACTTCATCCCGCTGCGCCTGCAGCGCAAGGACGGTCGACTGCTGGCGCTGCTCGACAGCGGTCAGGCCCGTTGCGAGTTGCCTTTGGGCATGCAGGACGCCGGTCTCGAAGACCGCGAAGTGATCCTCGGCATGCGCCCTGAGCAGATCATCCTGGCCAACGGCGAAGCGAACGGTTTGCCGACCATTCGTGCCGAAGTCCAGGTCACCGAACCGACCGGTCCCGACACCCTGGTCTTCGTCAACCTCAACGACACCAAGGTCTGCTGCCGCCTGGCGCCGGACGTGGCGCCTGCCGTGGGCGAGACCCTAACCCTGCAATTCGACCCGGCGAAAGTGCTGCTGTTCGATGCCAAGAGCGGGGAGCGGCTGGGGGTTGCCGGCGTGCCGAAAGCCGAGGCGCATGCTGACAACGTGGCCCAATTCAAAGGCCGCTGAAGAACAAAACTGTAGGAGCGAGCTTGCTCGCGATGATCTCAATGGCGCCGCATTTGATCAGAGAGTACGCGTCGTCATTGCGTCCATCGCGAGCAAGCTCGCTCCTACAGGGCAACTGATGTAACCGCGTTAAAGAAGAAAAGTTAATAACAATAAAACGAGGAAGTAGGGATGAAGATGAAGAACAAGGCCCGGTTGATCTGCCAGGTTTCAGCAGCGGCAGCACTGGTTCTGGCCGGCAATGCGATGGCCGATGAAGCGTTCAGCTCCGACTCCAAGTGGATGACGGGCGACTGGGGGGGCGAGCGTACCAAGCTGATCGAGCAAGGCATCGACATCAAGATGGACTACGTCGGTGAAGTCGGCGGCAACCTGCATGGCGGTTTCAACGATGACAAGACCGCGCGCTACGCCGACCAGTTTGGCCTGGGCGCGGCGCTGGACCTGGAGAAACTGTTCGGCTGGGATAACACCCAGGCCAAGATCCAGCTCACCAACCGTAACGGTGAGAACATCTCCAACGACCGTATCGGCGATCCGCGTGCCGGCACCTTGAGTTCCTCGCAGGAAGTCTTCGGTCGTGGCCATATGGTACGTCTGACCCAGTTGTGGATTCAGCACCAGTTCCTCGACAACAAACTGGACGTCAAAGCCGGTTACTTCGGTGAAGGTGAAGACTTCAACACCTTCCCGTGCGAATTCCAGAACCTGGCGTTCTGCGGATCCCAGGTGGGTAACTGGGCCACCAACATCTGGTACAACTGGCCGGTGATGCAGGCGGCGATCCGCGTGAAGTACAACATCAATGACGAGCTCTACGCCCAGATTGGCGCGTACAACCAGAACACGTCGCAACTGGAACACGGTAACGGCTTCAAGCTCAGCGGCAGTGGTACCAATGGCACCGTCCTGCCGGTCGAGCTGGTCTGGTCGCCGAAGGTCAACAACCTGCCGGGCGAATACCGTGTCGGTTACTACAAAAGCACTGCGCCTGCCGACGACGTGCGCGAGGACGACAATGGCCAGGACGCAGCGACCACGGGCAACCCTTTTCGCGTCCACGATAGCAAGCATGGCTACTGGTTCGTCGCGCAGCAGCAACTCACCAGTCACAACGGTGACGCTTCTCGCGGTCTGAACATCGCGGCCAACGCCACTTTCCACGACAAGGACACCAACTTCATCGACAACTACCAGTCGCTGATGTTTGTGTACAAGGGCCCGTTCGACGCGCGTCCGAAGGATGACGTCGGCATCGGTTTCGCCCGTATCCATGTCAACGATGACGTGAAGAAAAACGCCGAGCTGACCAACGCGGCCAATGGTGTTTCGGAATACGACAATCCGCTGTTCTCGCCCATTCGTGAAACCGAATACAACTACGAGATCAACTACGGCTTCCACGTGACCAACTGGCTGACCGTACGCCCCAACCTGCAATACGTCACGCACCCGGGTGGTGTGGATGAAGTCGACAACGCGCTGGTGGCTGGCCTGAAAATTCAGTCGGTGTTCTAACGCGTCTGCGATAAGCTTCTCTCCATGTGCGCATATTTGCGGACAGCCATGGCTGTCCGCTTTTTTTTGCGGGTCGCGCACCCCGGTGACAGTTGATTTCAGGACCGTGGCACATGCTTGAGCATCCGCTACAACGCTTCTTCAAATCCTTGCGCGAGCGCTCCGTGTTTGCGTGGGAGCGCTATCAGATGCGCGATGTGCTGGTGATCGATCATCCGCTGTGTCAGGCGGTGTTCAGTCGTCAAGGCGCGCAGTTGCTGCACTTCCAGCCCAAGGGCCAGAAACCCTGGCTGTGGTGCGCGGCGAAGTGGCCGCAGGTCGGTGCCATTCGCGGTGGCGTGCCGGTGTGTTGGCCGTGGTATGGCCGGCATCCGAGCGAAAACGCCTGGCCGTCCCATGGCTGGGCGCGGTTGCTCGACTGGAAGCTGCTCGACAGCAGCAGTGACGACGACGGCGTGCGATTGCACTGGCAGCTGAAGTTGTGCGACTGGCAGGTGGACTTGCACGCCCACTTGGGTGAGCGCATGGAGCTGCGTCTGAGCACCGAGCATCAGGACGACATGCCGTGCCAGCTGAGCCAGGCTTTGCATGCTTACTGGCGTATTGGCGATGTCAGTGAGATAGCGCTGTCTGGGCTCGAAGGCGCGCAGGGTTACGA
Source organism: Pseudomonas sp. P4_C4 (assembly GCF_056402055.1). Classification (NCBI taxonomy): domain Bacteria; kingdom Pseudomonadati; phylum Pseudomonadota; class Gammaproteobacteria; order Pseudomonadales; family Pseudomonadaceae; genus Pseudomonas; species Pseudomonas sp. P4_C4. Next base: position 5,147 of record NZ_JBFUID010000057.1, read on the forward strand.
CCAGTTGAGCCGGCAGGTTTGTCAGCAGGAAGGCGAATTACGGGTGGACGGCGGATGCCAGCGGGTGTTCCAGCATGACGGTGAATTGCAGCTCAATGACCACGCCTGGCAGCGGGCTTTGTGCATCGATACGGGGGATACGGCCGACACGGTGGTGTGGCATCCCGGCTCGCGGCCGTTGCTCGGCGTGACCTGGAACGAGATATCCGAATTTGTCTGTGTCGAAGCGGCGAGCGGCGGCACGGACAGCCTGTGCCTTGCGCCTGGGGAGCGGGCGCATTTGAGTTTACAGGCGCGGGTGGGGGGGTAGTTCGATTTCGATGTTGTCTGGACTGGCGCCATCGCGAGCGAGCTCGCTCCCACATTGGATCTTCGGTGAACACAAGTTTAATGTTCAAACCAAATCCCCTGTGGGAGCGAGCTTGCTCGCGATGAGGCCGGATCAGTCAGCGCAAATATTGGATCAATTGAACTCGTCGCCCACCGGATACCGGCTGGCATTCAAGCTCTCCTTGATCTTGCGCAAATGCGGCTGGAAATCCACACCCCGGCGCAACGTCATGCCGGTGGCGAGCACGTCCAGCACGGTCAGCTGGATGATCCGCGACGTCATCGGCATGTAGATGTCGGTGTCTTCCGGCAGCGGAATGTTCAGGCTCAGGGTGCTGGCCTTGGCCAGTGGCGAGTTCTCGGCGGTCAGGCCAAGCACCGAGGCGCCGTTTTCCCGGGCGATGCGCGCCACTTCCACCAGTTCGCGGGTGCGACCGGTGTAGGAAATGATCACGAACAACTCGCCGGTGTGGGCCACCGAGGCAATCATGCGCTGCATCAGCACATCCGCGTGGGCCGTGACGGCGAGGTTGAAGCGGAAGAACTTGTGCTGCGCATCCAGTGCCACCGGGGCCGAGGCGCCGAGGCCGAAGAAGTGGATCTGCCGCGCCTGGATCAGCAGGTCGACGGCGCGGCTGATCAGGTTCGGGTCGAGTGCCTGGCAAGCGCTGTCCAGCGAGGCGATGGCGCTGCCGAAGATCTTCTGGGTGTAGGCCTCCGGATTGTCATCGGCCTCCACCGCACGGCTGACATAGGCGGCGCCACTGGCCAGGCTCTGGGCCAGTTGCAGTTTGAGCTCAGGGTAGCCGCTGACGCCGAACGAACGGCAGAAACGGTTGACCGTCGGTTCGCTGACCGAAGCGGCCTGGGCGAGGGCGGCGATGCTGAAGCGGGTGGCCTGCTGCGGGTTGAGCAGAATCACCTCGGCGACTTTGCGTTCGGCCTTGTTCAGCTCTTCAAGGCGATTCTGGATTTGCTCCAGTAAATTTCGCACGCGGTCCATATAAGTATCCTTGATTCACCGGCACCGATAAGCGCGCGGTTAATGCAAAAAGGGCCTTTGGTGAGGCCCATCACGGTGGCCTATCCTACTGATGGCTCCGACCGACCACCACTCGGAATCTGTATTTTGCGAAAATGTTGTGGTTATTACTACATTTTCCCTTGAGTGATGCCTTGAAAAAAGGTATTTGTAGCTTAACTTGATAAAAGAACAAACATCATGCTCTCGATTACGGTTGAACCGTGCACCTTTACCTTGTTCGGCGCCTTGGGCGATCTGGCCTTGCGCAAGCTGTTTCCTGCCCTTTATCAACTCGACGGCGCAGGCCTCTTGCACGAGGACACGCGCATCATCGCGCTGGCCCGTGAGGCTGGCAGCGAGCAGGAACACCTGACGTTCATCGCCTCCGAGCTACGCCGTTATGTCGGCGCCAAAGAGCTGGACGAAGCCGTAGTCGAGCGTTTTCTGGCGCGCCTGAGCTACCTGCACGTCGACTTCCTCAAGCCCGAGGATTATGTGACCCTGGCCGAAGTCGCCGGCACCGCACAGCGAGTCATTGCCTACTTTGCGACCCCGGCCGCCGTGTATGGCGCGATTTGCGAGAACCTGGCCAAGGTCGGTCTGGCAGAAAACACCCGCGTGGTGCTGGAAAAACCCATCGGTTCGGACCTGGAATCCTCGCGCAAGGTCAACGACGCGGTGGCGCAGTTCTTCCCGGAGAACCGCACCTACCGCATCGACCATTATCTGGGCAAGGAAACCGTCCAGAACCTGATCGCCCTGCGTTTCGCCAACAGCCTGTTCGAAACCCAGTGGAACCAGAATTACATTTCCCACGTGGAAATCACCGTGGCCGAGAAGGTCGGCATCGAAGGCCGCTGGGGTTACTTCGACAAGGCCGGCCAGCTGCGGGACATGATCCAGAATCACCTGCTGCAACTGCTCTGCCTGATCGCCATGGACCCGCCGGCCGACCTGTCCGCCGACAGCATTCGCGACGAGAAAGTCAAAGTGCTCAAGGCCCTGGCGCCGATCAGCCCGGAAGGCCTGACCACTCAAGTGGTGCGCGGCCAGTACATCGCCGGCTACAGCGAAGGCAAAGCGGTGCCGGGGTACTTGGAAGAACCCAATTCCAACACCCAGAGCGATACCGAAACCTTCGTCGCCCTGCGTGCCGACATCCGCAACTGGCGCTGGGCCGGCGTGCCGTTTTACCTGCGTACCGGCAAGCGCATGCCGCAGAAGCTGTCGCAGATCGTCATCCACTTCAAGGAACCGTCGCACTACATCTTCGCCCCCGAGCAGCGCCTGCAAATCAGCAACAAGCTGATTATCCGCCTGCAGCCGGACGAAGGCATTTCCTTGCGTGTCATGACCAAAGATCAAGGCCTGGACAAAGGCATGCAGCTGCGCAGCGGTCCGTTGCAGCTGAATTTTTCCGACACCTGGAGCAGCGCACGGATTCCCGATGCCTACGAGCGGTTGTTGCTGGAAGTAATGCGCGGCAATCAGAACCTGTTTGTCCGTAAAGATGAAATCGAAGCCGCGTGGAAGTGGTGTGACCAGTTGATCGCCGGGTGGAAAAAATCCGGTGATGCGCCCAAGCCGTACGCGGCCGGGTCCTGGGGGCCGATGAGCTCCATTGCTCTGATCACGCGGGACGGGAGGTCGTGGTATGGCGATATCTGATTTGAAACTGCCGCAGGGCGTCAGCGCCCATGCATACAAGAGCCCGGTGCTGCTGGCTGAAAGCCTGGCACTGAACGTGGCGAAACAACTGAGCGACGCGATCGAAGCCCAGGGCGCTGCGACCCTGGTGGTTTCCGGTGGCCGCAGCCCGGTGGCGTTTTTCCAGCACCTGGCCAAGCAGACGCTGGACTGGTCGAACGTGGTGGTCAGCCTGGCCGACGAGCGCTGGGTGCCGGTGGAACACGCCGACAGCAACGCCGGTCTGATCAAGCGTTACCTGCTGCAAGGCCCGGCGGCCAAGGCGCAATTCCTGAGCCTGTACAGCGCCAGCGCCAACCTGGAACAGGCGGCCGAGCAGGCCGACCGTTTGTTGTCCGAGTTGCCGGTGATCGACGTGCTGATCCTCGGCATGGGCGATGACGGCCACACCGCGTCGCTGTTCCCCAACAGCCCGAACCTTGCCGAGGCATTGCAGGCCGATGGCGTCCGTCGCTGCTGGCCGATGCTGGCGCCGACCGTGCCGCATCAGCGCCTGACCATGAGCCGGGCGCTGCTGGCCTCGGCCAAGCATAAGGTTCTATCGATTTCCGGTCAGTCCAAGCTGACCACCCTGAGTACCGCACTGGCCGGTGACGATGTCGCCGCACTGCCGATTCGCGCGTTTCTGCAACCCACGTTAGAGATTTACTGGTGCCCATGAGCCAAGGAACAGCCGCTATGACAAACCCATCCCCGACCGTTTCCATGGCGGACAAAGTTGCCCTGATCGACAGCATCTGCGCGAAAGCGCGGATTCTGCCGGTGATCACCATCGCCCGCGAGCAAGACGTTCTGCCGCTGGCCGACGCCCTGGCAGCCGGTGGCCTGACGGCCCTGGAAGTGACCTTGCGTTCGCAATTCGGCCTCAAGGCCATCCAGATTCTGCGCGAGCAGCGTCCGGAACTGGTGACCGGTGCCGGCACCGTGCTCGATCGCCACATGCTGGCGGCGGCGGAAGCGGCCGGCTCGCAATTCATCGTCACGCCGGGTATCACCCGCGACCTGCTGGAAGCCAGCGTCGCCAGCCCGATTCCACTGTTGCCGGGCATCAGCAATGCCTCGGGCATCATGGAAGGCTACGGTCTGGGGTATCGTCGCTTCAAGCTGTTCCCGGCCGAAGTCAGCGGCGGCGTTGCAGCCATCAAGGCTTTGGGCGGTCCGTTCGGCGAAGTGAAATTCTGCCCGACCGGCGGCGTGGGACCTGCCAATATCAAGAGCTACATGGCGTTGAAAAACGTCATGTGCGTGGGCGGTAGCTGGATGCTTGATCCGGAGTGGATCAAGAACGGCGACTGGGCCCGCATTCAGGAATGCACCGCCGAGGCCTTGGCGCTGCTGGACTGATCGCTTCACCCTACACCTCGTTGTGTGTTCTACGGCTTTACGGTGCGCTTGGTCGGTGCACCGTTTTTTTTTGCCCGCGAAAAATTGAGGCAATTAATACCTGTAGGAGCGAGCTCGCTCGCGATGGTCGTGAACGATAACGCGGGAACCCGATAGCCAGCGGTGCCTGGAAGTTTTTCGCGAGCGAGCTCGCTCCTGCAGGTCAGCACAATTGCGCCAGCGCCGTGGTCAGCCGCGTCATGTGCTCGGCGGTGGTGGTCAGCCCCGGGGTGATGCGGATGCACGGGCCGCACGCCGCGCCAGTGCGTACCACGGTGAACAGGTTGTAGTCCTTGAGCAGCCGCTCGACCATCGCCTGCTGATCGGTCTGTGCGATGAAACGCATGGACGTGATGCCGCAGTACAGTCGCGGGTCGTCCGGGGTCAGGACTTCGATGCCCGGTAGTTCGCGCACGGGGCGGACCCACAGGTTGCGCAGGTAGTTGAGCCGAGAACCCTTGGCCGCCGCGCCGCCCATGGCGTGATGCTCCTCGAGTACCAGCGGCAAGGTCAGCAACGCCGGAATGTTCGGTGTGCTGTACGGCATACGGGCACGAATGTCAGTGACCGGAAAATGCATCTCGCCCATGTCCGGGTCGATGTCGGCCAGGTGTTCGGGTGCAATGTAGATAAAGCCGAGCGTCAGCGGTGCACCGATCCACTTGTGCAGGTTGTAGCCGGCGAAGGCGATACCGAACTCGGCCAGGTCGAATTCGAACTGACCGAGGGCATGGGCACCGTCGAGGATGACGTCGATGCCGTGTTCCTTTGCCGCGGCTGCAATCGCCTGCACCGGCATCACCAGACCCGTGCGATGGGTGACGTGGGTCAGGGCCATCAGCTTCAGCCGTGGGTGCCGCGCGAAGGTTTCGCGGTAGGTATTGAGCAGGCTGTCGAAGGTTGCGGGGTGGGTGTGTTCGATCTCGATCACTTCAACACCGCGATTACGCGCCAGCCAGCGCATGGCGCCTTTGACCGTGTCGTATTCCAGATCGCAAACCAGTACCTGATCGCCGGGCTGGAGCCGGTTGTAGTTGCGGATCAGCGACTGCAAACCTTCCGACGCGTTGCGGGTCAGGGCGATGCTGTCGGCGGGTACGCCTATCAACCGGGCCAGTTGCGCGCGGATCTTCAGGCTGTCGCCCTGTTCGAAGCGCTGGCGCACATAGACCGAATTGCTGCGGTTGATCAGCTCGATGTTGCGCTGGTATTCCTCGACCACCGTGCGCGACATGCGTCCAAAGTAACCGTTCTCCAGGTTGAGCGGGCCGGGTTCGACATCGTAGCGGTCGGCAAAGGTTTGCCAGAAGGCTTCATCACGGGCGCGGCGGGTGTTGTCGGGCATGGGCTACTCGGTAGGTGTTCAGTGGCGCGGGGCCGGTTTGCCGTGTTTGGCGCGCAGCGGTTCGAGCAAGTCCGACAAACCGTTGTGATCGATTTCCTGCATCAGGGCCAGCAGGCCGCCCAACTCGCCATGGGGGAAACCCTCCCGGGCGAACCAGTTCAGGTAAGGGCCGGGCAGGTCGGCAATGATTCGGCCCTTGTACTTGCCGAAGGGCATTTCGCGGGTGATCAGCAGTTCGAGCTTTTCAGGATTCATCGATCGGTCGTCTTGATTTGGTCAGTCTGGAAAATACAGGCATTCCGACAAGCCCCCCTCGCCACAGAGGGTTAGCCGATGCTGATCGCCGGCAGCGTGGTCAAGGTCACGCTCTGTTGTTTGCGTGGTGCGAGGATTTCCGCCTCGCCATCCACCACCAGTTCATCGCGCTGGTTGAACACGCGCGTGGCAATGCGTACGCGAAATTTCGGCAGTTTTTCCAGGATTTCCAGGCGCACGGTCAGGGTGTCGCCGATCTTTACCGGTTTCTGAAAGCTCATTTGCTGGCCGATGTAGATGGTCCCCGGTCCAGGCAATTCGCAGGCGACCGCTGCGCTGATCAACGCGCCGCTGAACATGCCGTGGGCGATGCGCTCCTTGAACATGGTGCTGGCGGCGTAGTCGGCATCCAGGTGCACCGGGTTGTGATCGCCGGACATCGCGGCGAACAACTGGATGTCGCGCTCTTCGACGGTCTTGCTGAAACTGGCGGTCTGGCCGACTTCGAGGGCTTCGTAAGGGGTGTTGGTAACCTGGGTCATCTGTCTCGATTCCTGTGACGAATAAGAAAATTCACAAAACGTTATTCGGATCGGTGCGGCCGAGGAGTGCTCAAGGCCTGTGCGATCCAGTTCAGCACATCGGCGATGATTTCATCGCGGTTGCTCTCATTGAACAGTTCGTGCCGCGCCTGCGGGTAAACGGTCAGTTGCAGGTGCTGGCTGCCGGCCGCCCGCAACGCGTCGGCAAGATCCTTGAGACGTTTGCCTTCGCTCACCGGATCACATTCACCGCCAATCACCAGCAACGGCAGGCCCGGGTCGATCTGGGCGAGATTGGACGCTTTGCTGATTTGCTGCAAGCCACCGAGCAAATCGATCCACAGTTGATTGGTGCAGCGAAAACCACAGAGCGGGTCGTTGACGTACAGATCGACCTGCGCCGGATCACGGCTGAGCCAGTCGAACGGCGTGCGTGCCGGTGTGAATTTGTTGTTGAACGAGCCGAACGACAGCCATTCGATCAAGGCGCTGCGGCCTTTGCGGCCCTGGCGCAGGCGTTCGAAACGGGCGATTTGCCGTGCCGCGCGATAAAGCGCCACAGGCTGGAAGTTCGAGCCGCTGAGGATTGCCCCGTGCAGGCTGGCACTGTGGTGCAGCAGATAGGCCTGGGCGATGTAACTGCCCATGCTGTGACCGAGCAGCACGATCGGGACGCCAGGGTACTGCTGGCCGATGTGCTGGTTGAGGCAGGCCAGGTCGCTCACGACCTTGCACCAGCCATCGTCATCGGCGAAATGTCCGAGCGTCCCGTTTTCGGCAGTTTTGCCATGTCCACGCACGTCCGGCGCGCACACGCCATAGCCCTGATCACAGAGCTTTTGCGCAAGGGGGCCGTAGCGACCGCTGTGTTCGGCCATGCCGTGGGCCAGCAGAATCATTGCCTTGAGGCTGCCGTCGGGAAGCCACTGGTTGACGAAGAGGCGGCTGTGGTCGCTCGTGGTCAGCCAGAAAGTGTCATGGATCATGGCGGTTCCTTTGCATGAGGCTGCCTGGTCGCAAACAGCTCGTTGCAGTTTATAGCGCATCCTTGGCTGGGCGTCTGATCAGCCTACGCCACGGCAAGAAGATTCATACGATCAATGACGACTGTGGGCATATTTGCCTGCTACGTCATAACTGCTAGTGTCCGTGAAGCTCCGCTTTTTGCATTTTTTTTGAAAAGTGACAGAAAAGTGGCCCCGGATAGATTCAGGTAAAGAGGACAACAACAATGCAACCTGATTTCTGGAATGACAAACGCCCGGCCGGCGTGCCCATGGATATCGATCTGGGAGCCTACAAGTCGGTAATCGAGGTGTTCGAGCGTTCCTGCAAGAAGTTTGCTGATCGCCCGGCGTTCAGCAACATGGGCGTGACCCTGACCTACGCCGAACTGGAACGCCAGAGCGCTGCCTTCGCCGGTTACCTGCAAGCCCACACCGACCTGGTGCCGGGCGACCGCATCGCGGTGCAGATGCCCAACGTCCTGCATTATCCGATTGCCGTGTTCGGTGCCTTGCGCGCCGGGTTGATCGTGGTCAACACCAACCCGCTGTACACCGCGCGGGAAATGCGTCACCAGTTCAAGGATTCCGGTGCCCGGGCACTGGTGTACCTGAATATGTTCGGCCAGAAAGTCCAGGAAGTGCTCCCCGACACCGATATCCAGTACCTGATCGAAGCGAAGATGGGCGACCTGATGCCCACTGCCAAGGGGTGGCTGGTCAACACTGTAGTGAGCAAGGTCAAGAAGATGGTCCCGGACTATTCCTTGCCCCAGGCCATTTCTTTCAAGAGTGCATTGCACATGGGCCGTGGCCTGGGCATCAAGCCGCTGAGCGTCGGCCTCGACGACATCGCCGTGCTGCAATACACCGGCGGCACCACCGGTCTGGCCAAGGGTGCGATGCTGACGCACGGCAATCTGGTGGCGAACATGCAACAGGCGCGGGCCTGTCTCAGCCAGTCGGCCAGCGACGGCCAGCCGCTGTTGCGCGAAGGCCAGGAGGTGATGATCGCGCCGCTGCCGCTGTACCACATCTATGCTTTCACGGCGAACTGCATGTGCATGATGGTGACAGGCAACCACAACGTGCTGATCACCAACCCGCGTGACATCGGCGGCTTCATCAAGGAGCTGAAGAACTGGCGGTTCTCGGCGTTGCTGGGGCTCAACACGCTGTTCGTCGCGCTGATGGATCACCCGGACTTCAAGACCCTGGACTTCTCCAGCCTCAAGCTCACCAACTCCGGCGGTACTGCGCTGGTCAAGGCCACTGCCGAGCGTTGGGAACAACTGACTGGATGTCGCATCACCGAAGGTTACGGACTGACCGAAACTTCGCCGGTTGCCTGCGCCAACCCCTACGGCGATCAATCGCGGATTGGCACGGTCGGCATGCCGGTGCCGGGTACCACGCTGAAAGTCATCAATGATGACGGCGTCGAGCAACCTTTGGGAGAACGCGGCGAGTTGTGCATCAAAGGCCCGCAGATCATGAAGGGCTACTGGCAAAAACCCGATGCCACCGCCGAAGTGCTGGATGCCGAGGGCTGGTTCAAGTCCGGTGATATCGCGGTGATCGACCCGGACGGTTTCGTGCGCATCGTCGATCGCAAGAAGGACATGATCATTGTTTCGGGGTTCAACGTGTACCCGAACGAGATCGAAGACGTGGTGATGGCACACCCGAAAGTCGCCAACTGCGCGGTCATCGGTGTGCCCGACGAGCGGTCGGGGGAGGCGGTGAAGTTGTTCGTGGTGGCCCGTGAAGCAGGGGTCAGCCTTGAAGAGTTGAAGGCTTACTGCAAGGAAAACTTCACGGCGTACAAAGTACCGAAGCACATCGTGCTGCGTGAGTCGCTGCCGATGACGCCGGTGGGCAAGATCCTGCGGCGGGAGTTGCGTGATATCGCGTAGCAGGACATAGAGGCCGGCGCGATTCCAAAAGATCGCAGCCTTCGGCAGCTCCTACAGGGATCGCATATCCTTGCAGGAGCTGCCGAAGGCTGCGATCTTTTGCTTTTAGCCCCGGTTTTAGCGGGCTACAGGGCTTTATAGGTTTTTTGCTCTAAAATGACTGCTTGCAAGTCTTGAGTCACAAGCGTGACCGTAGAGGCCTCTTTTGGCTCTAGTCGACCCTTGGCAAAGCTGCTACTCTCGGCGCGCTTTGTGACTTCTCGGCCTTCTATCAGCCAGATTCACCAATGACCAAACACCAATAATAATCGCATCAAATGCGGTGCTGAATTCGCGTTGCTGAGGAGTGGGCTTCCATGATCGAAGACTTTTGGAAGGATAAGTACCCAGCTGGGATTGCTGTCGACATCAATCCAGACGAGTATCCGAATATTCAGGCAGTGTTGAAGCAATCCTGCCAACGCTTCGCCAACAAGCCGGCATTCAGCAACCTGGGCAAGACACTCACCTACGGTGAACTGTACGAATTGTCCGGTGCGTTTGCCGCTTACCTGCAACAGCATACCGACTTGCAGCCCGGCGATCGAATCGCCGTGCAACTGCCCAATGTGTTGCAGTACCCGGTTGCCGTCTTCGGGGCCATCCGCGCCGGGCTGATCGTGGTCAACACCAACCCGCTGTACACCGCGCGGGAAATGGAACACCAATTCAACGACTCCGGTGCCAAGGCCCTGGTCTGCCTGGCCAACATGGCGCACCTGGCCCAAACCGTGGTGCCGAAAACCGGCGTCAAGCACGTGATCGTCACCGAAGTCGCCGACCTGCTGCCGCCGCTCAAGCGTCTGCTGATCAACAGCGTCATCAAGTATGTGAAGAAGATGGTGCCGGCCTATCACTTGCCCAAGGCCGTCAAGTTCAACGACGTGCTGAGCAAAGGCCTGGGCCAGCCAGTGGCGGAAGCCAACCCGGCCAGCGGTGATGTCGCGGTACTGCAATACACCGGCGGCACCACCGGCGTGGCCAAGGGCGCGATGCTGACCCACCGCAACCTGGTGGCGAACATGCTGCAGTGCAAGGCGCTGATGGGTTCCAACCTCAATGAAGGTTGCGAGATCCTGATCACGCCGCTGCCGCTGTACCACATCTATGCGTTCACCTTTCACTGCATGGCGATGATGCTGGCGGGCAACCACAACATCCTGATCAGCAACCCGCGTGACCTGCCGGCGATGGTCAAGGAATTGTCGAAGTGGAAGTTCAGCGGCTTCGTCGGCCTGAACACGCTGTTCGTGGCCCTGTGCAACAACGAAGGCTTCCGCAAGCTGGATTTCTCCGCGCTGAAAGTCACCTTGTCGGGCGGCATGGCCCTGCAACTGGCGGCGGCCGAACGCTGGAAAGCGGTGACCGGTTGCGCCATCTGCGAAGGCTACGGCATGACCGAAACCAGCCCGGTGGCCACGGTGAACCCGATCCAGCACATCCAGGTCGGCACCATCGGCATTCCGGTGCCGTCGACCCTGTGCAAAGTCATCAACGATGCCGGTGTCGAGCAGCCGCTGGGCGAAATCGGCGAGCTGTGCGTGAAAGGCCCGCAGGTCATGAAAGGCTACTGGCAGCGCCAGGAAGCCACCGATGAAATCCTCGACAGCGAAGGCTGGTTGAAGACCGGTGACATCGCGCTGATCCAGCCCGATGGCTACATGCGCATTGTCGATCGCAAGAAAGACATGATCCTGGTCTCCGGTTTCAACGTGTACCCGAACGAGCTCGAAGACGTGCTGGCGACCCTGCCGGGCGTGCTGCAATGCGCGGCCATCGGTGTACCGGACGAGAAGTCGGGCGAGGCGATCAAGATTTTCATCGTTGCCAAGCCGGGCGTGACCCTGACCAAGGAACAGGTGATGGAGCACATGCGCGCCAACGTCACTGGCTACAAGGTCCCGCGCTCCGTGGAGTTCCGCGATGCACTGCCGACCACCAACGTCGGCAAGATCCTGCGTCGTGAATTGCGCGATGAAGAGCTGAAGAAGATCAACGCGAAGAAAGCCACCGCGTAATCAACAAAAAAGCCCCGCAGATGCGGGGCTTTTTGTATGTATCTGTAGGAGCGAGCTCGCTCCTACAGGCGAAACGGCGCAAAGTTGACGTTGGTGCCCGTCGGGCGCATGTCCTGCAGGAAGGAGTCCTTGTCGGCGCTCAGTTCCAGGCTCAATGCAGCCTTGCGCTTGCCTTCATTGCGCACCACCAGGCCTTCGAGCTTCTCGCGCAGGAACACGGTCGGCACTTTCAGGTGCAGCAGCTCGTCAGTGTCCGGCGTGTGCATCAGCAGGTGAATCCACTCGTACTGACCGATTGCAAGGCGCGTCACTGGGAGGTCGAACCACCAGATGTTGCGGTTACGGTTCAGTTCGGCGAAGTGGCAGTTGTTGACGCCAAGCACAGCACCGCCGAGTTCCTGGTTTCTGCGGGCAATGGCCTGCTTTTTATCGAGTTTCATAACATTCCTACGGGATTGGATCTTCAGCGCCATGGCCTGAATGTGTTGCGCATTCTCAGGGGTTGGCCCGCAAACATAAAGCGCAACCTGCACTGAACGATGAAATGTCGTGGTGAAAATTAATGAAACTCCCTGCAAAAGCCCCCGGTCAACCTTGTGTAACGACTTTCCTGCATTGAAATACCTTTTATGAAAAGAAGAAGTGGCCATCTTCAGATGGACGTTTTTGTGTCAGCCTGAACTTGCACACTGAATTTGTTTCAAAGTCGCCAACTGGGCTACCTTGATGAAAGAAAACGGCCCCTGAGTCGCCACGACTTCAACCCAAATCCGTATGCGGCGAATGGAGACGCGAATGATTTTCCCGGACATGAGAGGCTTGCCCCTGCACCGTGTGATGATGCGCACGGTCACCGAGTTCATCGCCGACGAGATGTCGACCTATGCCTCGGCGCTGGCCTATCAAATGCTGTTTTCGCTGTTTCCGTTCATCCTGTTCCTGATTGCCCTGATCGGCTTCCTGCACCTGCCGGATTTCTTCTCCTGGCTGCGCCTGCAATCGGAACTGGTGCTGCCGCCCCAGGCGCTGGAGCAGGTCAACCCGGTGATCGACCAGCTTCAGCAGTCCAAGGGTGGCTTGCTCTCGGTGGGTATCGTGATTGCGCTGTATACCGCCTCCGCCGGCGTGCGGCTGATGATGAGCGCGATGAACGCTGCCTACGACGTGGTTGAAGGGCGTCCGCTGTGGAAACGCTTTCCGTTGTCGATCATCTACACCGTCGGCATTGCCGGCATGCTGCTGATCGCCGCAGCGCTGATGGTGCTCGGGCCGCAGGTGATGGAGTGGATCGCTGCGCAAGTCGGCCTTGAGTACTTTATCGTCACGCTCTGGACCATCGCGCGCTGGCCGGTGATCGTGATTCTGATGATGGTCGCGGTGGCGTTGATCTACTACGTCATGCCCGACGTCAAACAGGAATTCCGCTTCATCACCCCAGGCTCAGTGCTGGCGGTGGTGGTGTGGATCATCGCTTCCCTGGGCTTCGGTTTGTACGTCAAGGAGTTCGCCAACTACAACGCCATGTATGGCAGTATCGGTGCGATCATCGTGCTGTTGCTGTACTTCTACATTTCCGCCGCGGTACTGCTGCTGGGCGCGGAGATGAACGCGGTGATCGAGCACATGTCGCGAGAGGGCAAGGACCCTGGCGAAAAAGTGGCTGGCGAGCATGGTCCCGTCCATGAGGAAAAGCACCACGTGTCGGGACTGGGCCGCGATCACTCACACAAACCGACCATTGATGAAACCTGATCATGATTCGTGAAATTCTGAAAATGGGCGATGAGCGCCTGCTGCGCATTGCCCCGCCAGTGCCGCCCGAGATGTTCGACAGCCCCGAGTTGTGGCAACTGATCGATGACATGTTCCAGACCATGGAAAGTGTGGGGGGCGTTGGCCTCGCGGCTCCGCAGATCGGCGTCGACCTGCAACTGGTGATCTTCGGTTTCGAGCACAGCGAACGTTATCCGGATGCCGAGGCGGTGCCGCAGACGATCCTGATCAACCCGTTGATCACGCCGCTGAGCCCGATCCTGGAAGAGGGCTTCGAAGGCTGTTTGTCCGTGCCTGGCCTGCGCGGCGCGGTGCAGCGTTACCAGCAGATTCGCTACGAAGGCGTCGACCCCAAGGGCGAGCCCATCGTGCGTATTGCCTCGGGGTTTCATGCGCGGGTGGTGCAGCATGAGTGTGATCACCTGATCGGCCGCCTGTACCCGTCGCGCATCACTGACTTCAGCAAGTTTGGCTTCACCGAGGTGATGTTCCCGGACCTGGACCCCAACGCGGACGACTAGATTCACAGTAGAACCCTGTGGGAGCGAGCTTGCTCGCGATGAGGCCAGGTCTGTCAACATTGTTGGCGACTGATACGCCGCCATCGCGAGCAAGCTCGCTCCCACATTGGATCTCCATCAGGTTTTAGTGTGTCACCGGCCTGGCGCCAACCCCATCGCAATCATCGGCTTGCTGCGCGCATAACGGCTCAACCGTTCAACCATCGCGAAAGGCATCGGCGGATCAAAAGTAAACCCGCGACGCTCATAAAAGCCCCGCAAGTCCGGATGACAGAACAACCACACCGGCTGTTCGCAATCCTTCACCGCGGCCGCAATCAATCCGGCGGCAAGCCCTTGTTCGCGACAGGCCGGATCGACCAGCAACCCGGTCAGCCAATGCCCACCGGACACCGGGCGCAAACACAGCACGGCAACAATCTGCCCACGGCGGGCCACCCACAGCTGCGCGTCGCGCACGGCTTTCATCGACGATTGGTGAGCGCGGTAGAACTTGTTCATCAACGGCCATAACGGCTCGTCGAGCAGGGTGTATTGGGTGTCGGGCATGGTCTCGGACTGTCGGTGGGCAAAGCGGGCGATTATAAAAGAACGCGCGCGCCGGGATAGGTGTATACCTGATCTCACATCCCCATGAGTGGAGTACGCATCATGTCCAAAGGTATGGATTCAAAGAAAGCGGCGAAAAAGAAACCGGTGAAAACGGCCATTGAAAAGCGTGCGGACAAGAAGGCCAAAAAGGTCGGCGTGTTCGGCCACTGATTCCGCGTTGATTGATCGCTCCCATGCAACATGGGAGCGATCCTCCAGAAAATAATCTGCAAGATTTCCCAAAGCCATTGCACAGAAGGGGACTGGTCCCCGATCTGAGCAACGCCATGCCCCATTACTTTGATAGCGCCCATCAAGAAGAAATCGAAACCCTGCGCCGACGCTTCACCGCGCGCACAGAATGGCCGACCTGGTTGCTGTTGATCGGTGTGTATGGCTGCTGGTTTGGCATCGTGTTGAACAGCCATCGATTGGGTTTGTGGTGGAGCACGCTGTTGCTGATTCCATTGCTGGTGCTGTGGTTATCCGTGCAACACGAACTGCTGCACGGTCATCCCACGCGCTGGCCAATGCTGAACAAAATCCTTGGCTACGCACCGATTGCCGTCTGGTATCCGTACACCTTGTACCGCGATAGCCATTTGCTGCATCACCGCGACGAGGACCTGACGATCCCCGGTCGTGATCCGGAAAGCCGTTACCTGAGTGCCGGGCAGTGGCAGGGCAGTTCACTGCTGGTGCGCAGCCTGCACTGGTTGAACAAAACCGTGCTCGGCCGCTTTGCCCTGGGTGCACCGCTGGCCTTGCTGACGCTGGCCCGTGAAGAGCTGCAACGCCTCAGAGCAGGCGAGCGCCAGGCCTGGCTGATGTGGTTGAGTCACGGCTCGATGACCGGGTTGATGCTGCTGTTCATCGCGAACCTCAGCGTATTGCCGGTTTGGCATTACCTGTTTTTGATCAGTGTGCCGGCGCTGTCGATCGCCATGATTCGCTCTTACTATGAACATCGACCTCAGGCGGCACCGGAGCAACGAACCGTGCTCAACGAAGCGGCGTGGCCGTGGCGCTGGCTGTTCCTGAACCTCAATTTTCATCTGGTGCATCACGAGTTGCCGGGGTTGCCCTGGTACGACTTGCCCCGCGCGTACAGGGCCCGCCGTGAGCAATGGCTGGTGCGTAGCGGCGGGTTTCTGGTGCGGGGTTATGGGCAGTTGTGGCGTGAACATGGAGTGAAGGCCATCGACAGCCCGAGGCATCCGTTTTACTGATTTTTTTGAATCGCCACTGACCCACAGTGGGAGCGAGCTTGCTCGCGATAGCGGTCTGACAGTCAACTTGTTTGCTGACTATTACACCGCCATCGCGAGCAAGCTCGCTCCCACAGGGGGATTTACGTTGCATGGGACGATATAGATGACCCAACACATCGCCGAACTGCTGATGTACACCGCCCCCGAACCCATCCACCAGGCTAACGAACGCTGGCTGGCGCGAGTCCTCGAGCACCTGGGCGAAACCCGCCGTGATGCCGAAGGCCTGTCACTGATGGATATGTGGTTGTCGCCGCACTTGCTGCTGACACAAACCTGCGGCTATCCGCTGATGACAGCATTGCGCGGCAAGGTCCGGGTGCTGGGGCGGCCTCGTTATGAGCTGCCGGACTGCAGTGGCGGCAATCATTGCAGCCTGATTCTGGGACGCCTTGATGATGCACGGCCAACCCTGGCGGATTTTCGCGGCAGCCGAGGCGTGATCAATGGCCAGGACTCCAACAGCGGCATGAATTTGCTGCGCCACCGGTTGGCGCCGCTGCAACGTGACGGGCGGTTTTTTGCTCAGGTCGGAATCAGCGGCAGTCATCGCGAAAGCCTGCGCTGGTTACGCGAAGACCTTGCCGATCTGGCGGCCATCGACAGCGTGACCTTTGCTTATCTGGCGCGCCACGCTGCAGAGGAAGTGGCCGGTTTGCGCGTGATTGCCCGCAGTGCGCTCAGTCCTGCCTTACCGTTCATTTCCGCCGCGACGGTCAGCGATGAGCAGGCCGTTGAGCTCTTGCGGGTGATGAACCTGGCGTTGCGCGAGTTGCCGGACGTTGCCCAAACCCTCGGTTTACCGGAGGTACTGCCCGCCAGCGAAATCGACTATCAGGTTGTGCTCGATTATCAACGTGAGGCCGAAACATTGGGTTATGGACGATTGAGGTGATAGGTCCATTTTCGCTGTAGGAGCGAGCTTGCTCCGGGCGGCGTTCCGACGAAAGCGGCCTATCAGGCACACCTTTTTTAATTCCATAAACGAATATAAAAATAAGTTTTAAATATTATTAATGAATAAGGCTCCTTGCTAGGATTCGCCTCACCGGACCACCGGACATTCAGCGACCCCTAACCCAGGAGCCCCTATGTCCGGCGCCGATATTCTTCATCGCAAACACGTGGACGGATTGTTCCGTGCTCACTACCACTGGCTCTGCACGCGCCTGCGTCAGTCTCTGAACGATGCCGCCGCTGTCGAAGACATTGCCTGCGAAACCTTCGTGCAATTGCTCCAGGCCCCTGGCCTGACGGCCATCCGTGAACCCCGTGCCTTGCTCACCACCATCGCCCGGCGCCTGCTCTATCAGCGTTGGCGTCGGCGTGACCTGGAGCGCCAGTACCTTCAGCAACTGCAACAGGCCGAGCCGGTCCACGCCGAATCGCCGGAGGCACTGGCTCAGTTGTCCCAGACCCTGGCCCGTGTGGATCGCAGCCTTCAGCGGCTGCCAGGCAAAGTCCGCTCGACCTTCCTGCTGTCGCGAATCGACGGCCTGACCTATCCGCAAATCGCCGCTGTGCTGGGCATCTCGCTGCGTTCAGTCAGCGACTACATGACCCGTTCCCAGGCCCTGTGCGACCGGCACAGCGCCAATCAATTCCTGAACAGCCCACTCCAGAACAAGAGGTCCGCATGAGATCGATCAAAACCCTGCTCGGCAGTTCGCTGCTGGCCCTGAGCCTGTTGTCCCACCCGGCATCGGCCACGGAAAAACCCGCGCCCATTCACTTCGGCGATATCACCTGGGAAAGCGGCAGCCTCATCACCGAAATCCTGCGCCTGATCGTTGAAAAAGGTTACGGCTACCCGACCGACACGCTGCCGGGCAGCACCGTCAGCCTTGAAGCGGCGCTGGCGAAAAACGATATCCAGGTCATCGGTGAAGAGTGGGCCGGACGCAGTCCGGCCTGGGTCAAGGCTGCCGCGGAGGGCAAGGTGTTCGGCCTCGGCGATACAGTCAAAGGCGCCACTGAAGGCTGGTGGGTGCCGGAGTACGTGATCAAGGGCGATCCCGAGCGCGGCATCAAGCCATTGGCTCCGGAGCTGAAGTCCGTTGCTGATCTGGCGAAGTACAAGGACGTATTCCGCGACCCCGAAGACCCGAACCGCGGACGCTTCCTCAACAGCCCGACCGGCTGGACCTCGGAAATCGTCAACAGCCAGAAACTCAAGGCCTATGAGCTGACTACCAGCTACGTCAACTTCCGCACGGGGTCCGGTGCCGCGCTCGATGCCGAGGTCGCGTCGTCGATCCGCCGTGGCAAACCTGTGCTCTTCTACTACTGGTCGCCGACACCGCTGTTGGGGCGTTTCAAACTGGTGAAACTCGACGAACCACCGTTCGACGCCGAAGCCTGGAAAACCCTGGCCGACGCCAACAACCCGAACCCCAAAGGCACGCGCTCGATGCCGGCGAGCCTGGCCATCGGCGTATCGGCACCGTTCAAGGCGCAATACCCGGACCTGGTGACGTTCTTTGAAAAGGTCGACCTGCCGATTGATCTGTTGAACCAGACCTTGGGCCAGATGAGTGAAAAGCGCCAGAAACCCCGTGAAGTCGCCGAAGCTTTTTTGCGTGAACAGCCGCAGGTGTGGAAGGGCTGGGTGCCGGGGGAGGTGGCTACCAGGGTGAGTGCCAGTTTGTAGTTTTGTAGCGCCTGGAAGGTAGCCATCGTCGGAACGCCGCCCGGAGCAAGCTCGCTCCCACATTAGGTCTGTATTGCCCACAAACCCCGTGGTCAACCAAGATCCCCTGTAGGAGCGAGCCTGCTCGCGATTGATCTCAAGCCTTACGCCAACTCGGCGGCCAACGCCGCTTTCACCGCCGGCCGCTGATCTACCCTCGCTTGAAACCTTGCCAGCGCCGGCCACTCATTCAATTCAATGTCGAACAACCGAGCCCAACGCAGCACCGTAAACAAGTACGCATCAACAATGCTGAACCCGCCCGCCATCAAGTAATCCTGCCGCTCCAACGTCTGGTTCAACACGGCCAAACGCTTGAACAATTTCTCCTTGATCAGCGCTTTCACCTCTTCCGGAAATCGAGCGTTGAACAGCCAACCGAGCCCGCCGTGGATCTCCGTCGAGATGAAGTTCAGGCATTCCTGTAACCGTACCCGCTCGAATGTCTCCTGCGCAGCGGCCAGTTTTGCTTGCGGCCGCAGATCAGCCAGGTATTGCAGAATTGCCGGCCCTTCGGTCAGCACTTCGCCGTTCTCCAGTTGCAAGGCGGCCACGTAGCCCTTGGGGTTGATGGCCAGGAAATCATCGCCAGCAGCGGTTTTCTTGGTGGCGTTATCGACGCGGATCAATTCGAAGGGCAATTCCAGTTCGCGCAACACAATGTGCGGCGCCAGCGAGCAGGCTTGGGGGGAGTAATACAGCTTCATGGGGCAGGCTCTGGTTGTGGATTTACGCCAGTGTCATAGTGCGCGGCGCCCCCGGTAAAATTAATCTTTCAGAAAACTACCATAAGGAAAGCTACTGCCATGATGAACCTGATGCACTGGCGAATGGTGGTGGCCGTGGCAGACACCGGCAACATCACCCGGGCCGCCGAACGGGTCGGCATGACCCAGTCAGGCGCCAGCCAGGCCCTGGCATTGATCGAGGAAAACCTCGGTGTTCAATTGTTCACCCGGGAAAACCGCCAGACATTGCCGACAGCCATCGGCCTGCCGGTCATCGAGCAGGCACGGACCATGCTCGGCGCACTGGAAGCCATTCGCAGCACCGTCGAGGCCGCAAAAGGTGTTGAACGCGGGACGATTCGCCTGGCCAGTTTTCCCATGGTACTGGCGACCTTTCTGCCGCCGTTGCTGCGTCAGTTCAACCGGCTTTACCCCGGCATCGAGGTAGTCGCCCTGGAAGTCAGCGATGACGAAGTGGAAACCCTGCTCGGCGCGGGGCTGGTGGATGTCGGCGTGGTGCTCAATCCGTCTGCCGAGCGCAAGGCCAGTCCATTGGGACGCGATGCCTGGATGGCGGTATTGCCCGGGGGCCATCCGCTGGCGCGGCGAACTCATGAAGAGGGCGTCTCCCTCGACGAATTGTCGAAGCAACCTTTTGTACTGGCCACGGGCGGTTGTTCGACCAATGCGCGAAGCCTGGCTGCCGATGCGGGGCTGCAACTGCAGGATGTGCGCGTCGAGGTCCGTGAATGGAGCAGTGCGTTCACCCTGGTGAGGGAAAACATCGGCGTGAGCCTGGTGCCGGAGATGACGCTGCCGGGCAATCGGCAAGGTTTGCGCGTCGTACCGGTGTTGCCGCGGATCGAGCGCGAGTTTGCCTTGGTGGTCGCGGCGAACAAACCACCGTCGGCGGCGGTGCAGGCACTGCTGGACATGCTCGACGGACGGTAACCCCCCGACAAGCCGCTGAACCGATTTTGTCCTCTAATGCTGGCTGAGTAATGGCCTTGTAAGCCCAAGGTTGCCTAGCTGTATGGCGATCCAGGCGGCAACCTGCAGCCATTCAAGGCAAGCCGTTGCAGCAATGCTTCAGGAAACCGGGGTGTTGCGCCAGGCGTTTGAAATACTCATCGACGGCGGGGTAGTCGGGACGGTCGATCGGCGTCATCAGCCAGCGATTGACCGACAAACCGATGACAACGTCGGCGAGAGTAAACTGTGGTCCGGCGACATACGCCTTGGTGGTCGCGAGTTGATGTTCGAGGATGCCCATCTTCTGGTTCCAGCCGCGGATGCCGACGTCGATGCGATGGGCGTCCTGGAACTCCGGGTCCTTGCGCACCAGTGCCATGAACGCATAACTCCACGATGGATTGAGCTCGGTGGCTTGCCAGTCCATCCACTGTTCCACCCGGGCGCGTGCCGCGGGTTCGCCAGGCAGCAGCTCGTGGTGGTGTTGGTGTTTGCCGGCCAGATAGCGGCAGATGGTATTGGATTCCCACAACACGCCGGCTTCATCGATGATCACCGGCACCTGAGCGTTGGGATTGAAGCGCAGGAACTCGGGGCTGTGGGTGGACGCGAAGCCACTGCCCCAGTCCTCGCGTTCGTAGGTTATACCCAGTTCCTCGCAGGTCCACAGGACTTTTCGGACGTTGATGGACGAGGCTTTGCCGAGAATCTTCAGGGTGTGTTCCATTTGAGCAACTCCATCGCGAATGGCGTGTATGTAATTGTAGGAGCGGTCTGTAGGAAAGGCGTTTCAACAGGTTTCCGCTGCCTACGATTTATTGCGTCATTGCCTACAACTACGCCAGAATCCGCCGGCTTGTGCGCCTGGTATCCGGACTCTATCGTTCCGCGTCGCTGCAAATTCAGCGATCGGGTCTAGCAGCCTGGATACTTTAGGCGCATAGCGTCCACCACTCGTGAACAGGTGTTTTTTATGCCTGTCAGTTCATGTTATGGCGGCTGTGCGCGGGAAGACCTTCAGGTCTACCGGGTTCTAGAGTCCTGGTCTGCTAGCCCGCGCACGGCTGCCACCCTATTTTCGTCTAGCAGCGAATCGTGGCAGCTCCATCACTCTAGGAGTATCACCATGTTCAAACCCACGCCGAACCCCCCACGCAATCCCAGCCCAATGTTCTCCATCTCACCCGGCATCAATAACGAAACTCTGTTGGCGCACGCCTGCGAATCGTTGGCATCGGCGAGCGTCATGACCAATGACTTTGCTACGTTTCTGGAAGGTAGCCAGCGCAATACGGTATTGGCGATTGCACAGATCATCATGCTGGCCGAGTTGGCGGTGAATCGAGTGCTGGATAACCTCGATCCGCAGGAATAGTGCGCAGCTGTGGTGAGGGAGCAATCTCCTTCACCACAATGGACAGTGTTGATTCAGGTGCTCTGGAGAACCTTCAACTTAAACCCCATGTTTTTTTCGCGCTGCGGGTCTTGGGCAGGCAGTTGCAGCCCGGGAATAATATGGTCTGTATCAGAGGGTCAACTACGGAGTTTCGATTCTCGTCGAACTGATCAGGTCTTTGACTACGGTTGACTGATTCGATTTTCGCGTGGCCAATCCAAGTATCGCCTTCGGCCAATCAAGCTGAAGTGCTCTGTAGTGCAGGTCAGCGCGTTGAATTCGCTGCATCGATGCGGGTACTACCGCAATACCCATCCCGGCAGATACCAGGTTTACAGCGGAAGATAGTTGGGGTGCCTGCTGACGGATGGTCGGATTGAACCCGGATTGCCGGCAAGCGGCCACGATATCCGCACTCAGTCCATAACCGGATTTGCGTGAATACAGGATGAAGTTCTCCTGCCGTAAATCAGCAAGCGACAGACGCTTGCGTGACGTTAATGGGTGGCCGTCAGGCAGGACAACAATAAGTGGTTCTTCGGATAAGGTGATGAAGTCAATGTCGCCGCCCATAGCAAACGGAGGCCTGACAAACGCGGCGTCAATTTCTCCACGGCCGAGCCTGGAAATAAGCGATTCGCTATCGTTCTCCTCAAGGTTTACCTCCACCTTGGGGTGTTGTCGCTGGTAACGGCTGATCAAACCGGTGACGGTATCGTTGAACGAAGCGGATTCGGTGAACCCCAGGTTCAACGAGCCGATCTCTCCTCGTGCGGCGCGCCGCGCATTTTTTTGGGCGTCCACGGCACGTGCAAGAATATCTTGTGCCAATACCAGGAATACCCTGCCAGCATCACTGAGTATGACGCCGCGTCCTACCCGGTGAAAAAGCGGCGTACCAATTTCATCCTCCAAATCACGTATTTGCTGTCCAAGCGGGGGTTGGGCGATCCCAAGTTGTTCGGCTGCTCGTGTGAAGTTCTCCGCCTGGGCCGTAACGACGAAATAACGTAGATGCCTGAGTTCCAATTAGGACTCCAAAGATACCAATTCTGTATTTTCTAAATATTAGACATTTTGTTTGTGTAGCGCCATGCTTCTTCTGGACCAAGATACCGCCAGTGGTTTGGTCATAACGTTGACGGTCCGAGAATTAGGAGCATTTCATATGAAACCAACTCGACAATTGCGTGAAAAACTATCCTTGGGTTCTTCCGTGATAGCACCAGGCGCCTATGACGGTATATCCGCTCGGCTAGTTGCCATGGCAGGTTTCGACGCGGTCTATGCCAGCGGTGGTGCGATAGCACGTGCTGCTGGATACCCGGACATCGGTCTACTGAGCTTCAGCGAAGTATTAGAACGGATCGGGAAAATTGTTGAAGCAAGTGGCTTGCCAGTGATTGCAGACGCCGATACGGGATTTGGGGGATCAGCCAATGTTCAGCGCACGGTTCGAGCTCTTGAGCGTGCCGGTGTCGCCGCCTTCCACCTTGAGGATCAATCGTTTCCCAAGCGCTGCGGCCATCTGGATGACAAAAAGTTAATAGACGTAAGCGAGATGTGCCGGAAAATTCGAATTGCACGCCATACCCTGATCGATCAGGACTGCATGATTATTGCCCGTACCGATGCAATTGCGTCAGAAGGTTTTGAGTCTGCGTTAAGCCGAGCCGAGCAGTATGTGAAGGCAGGTGCAGACATGATTTTCGTAGAAGCCCCGGAGACACTGGATCAAATTCGCACGATTGCCCGACGCATCCCTGGGCCAAAACTGATGAATATGTTCTACGGTGGCAAGACTCCCTTAATGCCCATTGAAGAGCTGTCCTCTCTTGGCTACCAGCTCGTCATCATTCCTTCGGATATGCAGCGTGCTGCAATACACGCGATGCAAATCGTTTTGGCTGAAATCAAACGCTCAGGGGATAGCAGCGCCATGGCAGCTCAATTGACGAGTTTCGAGGAGCGCGAAAAAATCGTTCAGACCAGCCGATATTTTGCCTTGGACTTGTTATAAACCCAGCTATGAAGTCAGACCTCAGGAACTGAGAAAATTCAAGATGTAAACCGAGTCCGCGGAACATAGGGAAGTGATATGGATGTTCAACTCATAACAGTGGCCGGTTTGGTAACTGTGACAATCGCGCTATGGGCAACACGTAGATTTCCTGAGTACTTGACTGCACTTATGTTCTTCGCGACCGCGATGATCCTCCATGTCGCTCCTGCTTCCTTGATTTTCTCTGGGTTTACCTCGGCCGCATTCTGGCTCGTTATCAGTGGCTATGTCATTGGAATCGCTATCCGCAAGACAGGATTGGCTTCTCGATGTGCGAGGGTGCTCGCGGTTCATCTTTCCAGATCATATCCACAAATGGTACTTGGAATTGTCGGCCTCACTTACGCACTCGCTTTTGTTATGCCTTCCAATATGGGGCGTATTGCGCTACTGATGCCGATTGTCCTGGCGCTTGCTGATCGAGTGGGTTTCAGGGAGAAAAGTCCAGGGCGTATTGGTCTTTCACTTGCTGTCGGCTTTGGAACCTTCCAGCTTTCGGCATCCATTCTGCCGGCGAACGTTCCAAATCTTGTCATGGCGGGGGCCATCGATACCACGTACGGGTTGCAGTTATCCTATCTGCCTTATCTGATATTGCATGCACCCGTACTTGGCATTCTCAAGGGGCTTGCACTATGTGCATGTATCGTCTGGTTGTTTCCAGATAAAGCGGGAAAAAGCACAGAGGTGGAACCTGCTCGCCCTTTGAGTCCTAAGGAAAAGAGGTTGGGTATCCTTCTTTTGATGACTCTGGGACTCTGGCTTACTGACTCCTTACACGGCATTTCCCCTGCATGGGTCGGTCTCGTGGCAGCTTGCGTATGCCTCCTTCCACGAATCGGCTTTGTATCCAGTGAAGAGTTTGGTCAAGAGGTAAACCATCGGACGGCAGTCTATGTCGCAGCAATCCTCGGACTCGCCGCACTTGTAGGACAAAGCGGACTTGGAACATTAATTGGTAATGAAGTACTTACCCTCGCACCGTTGGATCCGGCTTCACCGTTCGGCAGCTACACCTCAATCGTAGGTTTTTCCACGCTGCTAAATTTTGTGGTTACAGCGAACGGAGTACCAGCGTTATTTACTCCCTTGGCACAGTCGTTAGCCACCGCATCCGGACTGCCGTTACTTAGTGTTCTAATGATTCAGGTCATCGGATTTTCAACACCGCTCCTGCCTTACCAAGCCTCTCCGATTGTTCTCGCTATTGAAATGGGAAGAATCCCTTTCATGGCAGCGTTACGATTGAGTCTTGCGCTTGCATTCATTACGTATGTTGCATTGGTTCCCATCAATTACGGATGGTTCGTCTTTCTGGGTTGGTTACCGTGATCCGTGTCGCCGAACGTGTCTTTAAGTACTCTCCCGCACCTTCAACTCAAACCCCATGTCTTGCACCGGTTTGGCCACGGTATTGCCGGCCATCAGCGTCAGCATCTGTTCCGCCGCGCGGCGGCCGATGGCTTCGCGTGGGGTGTTGATGCTGCTCAGGCGCGGGACCATGTGTTCGGACATGGGCAGATCGTTGAAGCCGAGGATCGCCACTTGCTCGGGGATCTTGATCCCGTGTCGCATCGCTTCGAGCAGCGCGCCCTGGGCCAAGTCGTCGTTGCCGAAGAAGATCGCATCGACATCCGGGTGGCTGGCGATCATCTGCAAGAACAATTCGCCGCCCAGGCCGACCGAAGACGGGCGGGGCGTCAGCACTTCCAGCGCCGGGTCATACAGGCCGGCCTTTTGCAGGGCGCGACGGAAACCTTCGCCACGCAGCAAGGTGCGCTGGTCGAGTTGCGCGCCGATGTAGGCCAGGCGTTTGCGGCCGCGAGACAGCAAGTGTTCGGCCGCCGTTTCGCCCGCGGCCAGTTGCGAAAAGCCAACGCAATTGAGCCCGGCCGCGCTGTCCAGCTCCATCATGTACACGCAAGGAATGTTGCTGGCCTCGATCATCCGCCGCGAACTTTCGGTGCGGTCGAAGCCCGTCAGCAACAAGCCGCGCGGTTGATAGGCCATGTAATTGCGCAGCAGGTTTTCTTCTTCATCGCGCGAATAATGGAAGTTGCCGATCAGCACTTCGAAGCCCTTGGGGCGCAAAACCTGATGAATGGCTTCCAGGGTGTCGATGAACAAAAGGTTGGACAACGACGGCACCAACACCACCACCGATTGGCTCTGGGCCGAGGCCAGGGCGCGGGCGGCAGGGTTGACCACATAGTTGAGTTCCAGCGCCGCTTTCTGCACTTTTTCCACCAACTCGGTGGCCACGGTGCTGACGCCCCGCAAGGCGCGGGAGGCGGTGATCGGGCTGACGCCGGCCAGTCGGGCAACTTCGTTCAGGGTAGGGCGGCCAGTGGTGCGGGTATTTTTATCGTTCTTGGTTGTGTTCATCGACGGCTTGCCAAACAAAATTCAAGGCACTAAGGTAGCGCTGTCTCGATGCAGCTGCAAATGCGTGAGCGAGGGTTCGCCTGATCCTCGCTTTTTGGTGTCGGGACCTAACCTGCTGCAACCCATAAAATGACAAGAAAGGCGTCGGCAACTTCTGCTTTTGATCTAGTGTCATAACTGGCAAAGGTAGCGCTGTCTGCGCGCTGAGGTGTTACATGAATCATCCCATCACCGCCCTGGTCATCATGGGCGTTGCCGGTTGCGGCAAGACGTGCGTCAGCGAGGCCCTGTGCCATTTGAGCGGCGCCACGGCCATTGAAGGCGACTCTTTCCACCCTGCCGCCAATATCGAAAAGATGAGCGCGGGGATCCCCCTGAACGATGAAGACCGCGCCGGCTGGCTCGACAGCCTGTGCGATGAACTGCGCCGTGTCGACGCCAAGGGCCAGCGCCCGGTGCTGACGTGTTCGGCGCTCAAACACATCTATCGCGAACGTTTGCGCAGTGCCTTGCCGGGCCTGGGCTTCGTTTTCCTTGAACTGACCCCCGAAGTGGCCACCGACCGCGTCTCCCATCGGCCAGGCCATTTCATGCCGTCGACCCTGATCGACAGCCAGTTCGCCACCCTCGAATCGCCCGTCGGCGAGCCGTTGACCCTGGCGCTGGATGCTTCGACCCATAGCGTCGAGCAACTGGCGGCGCAGGCTCATGCCTGGTGGCAGGCGAACGGCCTGAAACAGGCGGTATGACTGTGTTTGCAAAGACAGCGCTGTCCTCACGACTTCTGATCAACCCGCTTTAATAACAACAACAACCAGGAGACACCCCCAATGTTTGGCATGTCCCACGAGACGTTCCTGCTGCTCGATGCAGTGGTCACGGTGATCGGGCTTATCGTCCTGATCACCAAGTTCAAATTGCACCCCTTCATTGCCCTGATCATCGCCGCAGCTTTCCTCGGGCTGACCTCCGGCATGCCGATCGGCACCATCATCAAGGCGTTCCAGGACGGCTTCGGTGGCGTGCTTGGCTTTGTCGGCATCATCCTCGCGCTGGGCACGATGCTCGGCAAAATGATGGCCGAATCGGGCGGTGCGGATCAGATTGCGCAGACGCTGATCCGCGCCTTCGGCAAGGACAAGGTGCAGTGGGCGATGATGTTCGCTGCGTTCCTGGTCGGTATTCCGCTGTTCTTCGAGATCGGCTTCGTGCTGCTGATCCCATTGGTGTTCATCGTGGCCCGCCGCACTGGCGTGTCGATCATCAAGATCGGTATCCCGTTGCTGGCCGGTCTGTCCGCCGTGCACGGCCTGGTGCCGCCGCACCCGGGTCCGCTGCTGGCCATCGGTGTGTTCGGTGCCGACATCGGCAAAACCATTCTGTACGGCCTGATCGTTGCGTTGCCGACTGCCATCATCGCTGGCCCGATCTTCGGTACGTTCATTGCCAAGCACATTCCTGGTCATCCGAATCAGGAACTGGTGGATCAACTGGTGCGCGATGAGAATGCAGGCGATCTGCCTAGCTTCGGCATTACCCTGATCACTGTGCTGTCGCCCGTGTTCCTGATGTTGCTCAAGACCTTTGCCGATGTGGTGCTGCCGGACGGCAACTTCTTCCGCACCTTCATGGACCTGATCGGTCACCCGATCTCGGCCCTCCTGCTGGCGTTGCTGCTGTCGCTGTACACCTTCGGCTACAAGCAGGGCATTGGTTCGCAACAGATGCTCAAATGGCTGGACGCGAGCCTTGCGCCGACCGCCGCGATCATCCTGATCATCGGTGCCGGTGGTGGCTTCAAGCAGATGCTGGTAACCAGCGGTGTGGGTGATGTGATCGGTCACATGGCGGTGGCTGCACAGATCTCGCCGATCCTGCTGGCCTGGCTGGTGGCAGCGGTGATTCGTATCGCGACCGGTTCGGCGACCGTGGCGACCATTACCGGTGCCGGTATCGTAGTGCCGGTGGTGGGGATGATTCCGGGTGTGAACCGTGAGTTGCTGGTGCTGGCCACTGGTGCAGGTTCGTTGATCCTGTCCCACGTCAACGACGCCGGTTTCTGGCTGGTGAAGCAGTACTTCAACATGACCGTGGCGGAAACCTTCAAGACCTGGACGGCGATGGAGACCATCCTCTCCGTGGTCGGCCTGGGCTTTATCCTGTTGTTGTCGCTGTTCGTTTAAGCGATTCGACAGACACAAAAAAACCGCAGCGATGCGGTTTTTTTGTGGGTGATCGATTTTCAGGTTGTACATAAATCCACTGTGGGAGCGAGCTTGCTCGCGATGGCGTCGTATCAGTCAACTTTAATGGCGACTGAAACACCGCTATCGCGAGCAAGCTCGCTCCCACAGGTTTTTGTGTCAGACGTTGGATTTGGCGACTAACCCATCCGCCCGGAACATCCCGCGAATCCCGCGTACGGCCTGGCGAATCCGATCCTGGTTTTCGATCAGGGCAAAGCGCACGTGATCATCGCCATACTCGCCAAACCCGACGCCCGGCGAGACACACACCTTGGCCTCGGACAGCAGTTTCTTGGCAAACTCCAGCGAGCCCAGGTGCGCATAAGCCTCGGGAATCTTCGCCCAGACGTACATCGAGGCTTTCGGGTTTTCCACCATCCAGCCCAGTTCATGCAGGCCCTTGACCAGCACATTGCGTCGCTGCCGGTACTGCTCGGCGATGTCGCGCACGCATTGCTGATCGCCTTCCAGCGCGGCAATCGCCGCCACTTGCAGCGGGGTGAAGGTGCCGTAGTCGTGGTAGCTCTTGATCCGCGCCAGGGCGTTGACCAGTTCCGGGTTGCCGACCATGAAGCCAATGCGCCAGCCGGCCATGTTGTAGCTCTTGGACAGGGTGAAAAATTCCACCGCAATGTCCTTGGCCCCTGGCACTTGCATGATCGACGGGGCTTTCCAGCCGTCGTAGACGATGTCGGCGTAGGCCAGGTCGTGCACCACCAGCACGTCGTACTGCTTGGCGAGGGCAATGACCCGTTCGAAGAAATCCAGTTCCACACACTGCGCGGTGGGGTTGGACGGGAAACCGAGGATCATCATCTTTGGTTTCGGAATCGAGCCGCGAATCGCCCGTTCCAGTTCAGCGAAGAAATCCACCCCCGGCACCAGCGGCACCGAACGCACCTGGGCGCCGGCAATCACCGCGCCGTAGATGTGAATCGGGTAGCTCGGGTTCGGCACCAGTACGGTGTCGCCCTGATCCAGGGTCGCCAGCATCAAGTGCGCCAGGCCTTCCTTGGAACCAATGGTGACGATGGCTTCGCTTTCCGGGTCGATGTCGACCTCGTAGCGGTCCTTGTACCAGTTGGAAATCGCCCGGCGCAGGCGCGGAATACCCTTGGAGGTGGAGTAACCGTGGGTGTCTTCGCGCTGGGCCACCGTGACGAGTTTTTCGACAATGTGCGGCGGCGTGGCGCCGTCGGGGTTACCCATGCTCAAGTCGATGATGTCTTCGCCACGACGACGGGCGGCCATCTTCAGCTCGGCAGTGATGTTGAAAACGTAAGGGGGGAGTCGATCTATGCGCGCAAAGCGGCGCGGCGAACCTTGTTCGGCCATTGTTGCCTCGGATAACGTAAGCGCCCGGAACCGTCCGAGCGACGCTGGTCACTGCGGTGACCTGTGGCGGAATGTAAGGGCAGCTGTGGCAGACTGTCCAGCCTCAATGTAAAAAAATTTGTCCGAAGGAAAAGGTTCGATGGAATTTACCAGCGGCTTCTTGCTGAGCCTCTCGCTGTGCCTGGATATCGGCGTGGCCAACATCGCGATGATCACCCTGGCCATGCAGCGCGGCTACTTCCAGGGCTTTGCCCTGGGCCTCGGGACCTGCGTCGGCGACCTGATCTACGCGGTGCTGGCGCTGACCGGCATGACCGTGTTGCTGCAATACGAAACCGTGCGCTGGGTGCTGTGGATCGGTGGCTCGGCGCTGCTGGTGTATTTCGCGGCGAAGATGATCTATTCGGCGATTCACCATGAGGCGCTGTTGGCCGAGACCGCCGAGGTGGGCCACAACTCCCATCGCAAGGAGTTCTTTCGCGGGATTTTCCTGGCCATGTCGTCGCCCAGTGCGATTCTCTGGTTCGCCGCTGTGGGCGGTACGCTGATCGCCCGTTCCGGTGGCGGTGGCGCCCTCAGTTCCGCGCTGTTTCTCGGCGGCTTTCTCTGCGCGGGGATTCTCTGGTGTGTCGGGCTGTGCTTTGCCGCGAGCCACGGCGGCAAGTTGCTCGGCGACAAATTGCTGCGTTACTCCTACATGGCATCGGCGGCGATCTTCTGCTATTTCGCGGTCTACGTGATTCTATCTGGCTATAACGAGTTCGTTGGCGCCGCTGCCGTCGAGC
Source organism: Pseudomonas sp. P4_C4 (assembly GCF_056402055.1). Classification (NCBI taxonomy): domain Bacteria; kingdom Pseudomonadati; phylum Pseudomonadota; class Gammaproteobacteria; order Pseudomonadales; family Pseudomonadaceae; genus Pseudomonas; species Pseudomonas sp. P4_C4. The sequence goes on from NZ_JBFUID010000057.1 coordinate 35,464, forward strand.
AATTGCACGCACTGTAATTGGGCGAATCGGGTTTGGCTTCTATACTCCCAGCCGAACCCATTTTTTCGTTTCAGGAGTCGAGCCATGGATGAGCAAACACGCGTCGAAGTGACGGAACCACGCTTTGAACACGGACACTTCCTGCTGATCGCAGGGCTTCGCGAACGATTTACCCAAGAGACCACTAAAGACATTCCAGATCTCTGGGAAAAACTCGAGCCCCACATTGGGAACATTCCGGGGCAAAAAGACGAAGTGACTTACGGCGTCTGCTGCAATTTCGACGGCAAGGGCGGCTTCGATTACATCGCGGGGGTCGAGATCAGCAAACTCGACGATTTGCCGGACAAGTATCGTTGGGTAGAGATTCAGCCCCAGCAGTACGTCGTGTTCGAACATCAAGGACCGCTGGCCACATTGCCGCAAACCTTCCAATACATCCATGGCACGTGGTTGCCACAGTCCGGGCATGAGTTGCTGGCTGCCCCGGAATTCGAGCGCTACAGCGAAGACTTCAACCCCAGGCTCAACACCGGAAAGCTGGAAATCTGGCTGCCAATCAAGGCGTGACACCTGCAGCGAGAGGCGGATCAGCCGATTCGTCTCTCGATGTCCCACGGCGGCTGATTTATCATCCCCAGCCTTTCCCACGCTGATTCCGAGCTGCCATGAACACCGTCATCCGCAACGTCACCCCCGCCGATCTGGACCGCTGCTTTGCCATCGAAACCCTTGCCTATGAAGGTGACGAAGCCGCGACCCGCGAGAAGATCGCCACCCGCATCGCCACCTGGCCCGAGGGTTTTATCGTTGCTGAAGTGGACGGGGCAGTCGCCGGTTTCATCAACTCCGGTGCGGCGTTCCAGGTGGAAATGTCGGACGAGGCGTTCAAGGAACTGATCGGCCACGACCCGGCCGGGCCGCATGTGGTGATCATGTCGGTGGTAGTGCACCCGGATTATCAGGGGCAGGGCCTGGCCAAGCGCCTGATGGGTGAGTTCATCGAGCGCATGCGCGCGATGGGCAAGGTCAGCATCAACCTGATGTGCAAGGAACGGCATATTCCGTTGTATGCCGGGTTCGGTTTTGCCTACGTCAAACCGTCGGCCTCGGACCATGGCGGCATGGCGTGGCATGAGATGGTGCTGGAGTTGTAAGCCACACTGAAGATCCCCTGTGGGAGCGAGCTTGCTCGCGATTGCGGCGTAACATTCAACACTGATGTCGACTGACCATCCGCTATCGCGAGCAAGCTCGCTCCCACAGTAGTTTTGTGGTGCAGGTGGGGGCCGTGTTCAAAACACCAACCCCATCCGCCGCTCATAACCGATCCGCCCCTTGTACGCCTCGCCGCTGTCGACAAAGCCAAACCTGGCGTACAGGGCGATGGCAGCCTCATTGTCGGCATCCACCGACAACTCCAGCCCCCTGATTTCCGGCCAGGCCAGGCGTGCCGCCTCAGGCAGCGCTTGCAGGCAGGCCTTGCCGTAGCCCTTGCCCTGGGCGCGCTGATCGACCTGTAGCGCATGCAGCGTGGCGCTGTGCTCATCGGCCCAGGCCGGCAACACCGGCGGGCGCTTGAGCAGCAGGAACGCGACGGGAACGTCTTCGGCCAGCAGGGTAAATCCCTTGACGCCGGGTCCGGGCTTGGACAACAAGGTGTGCAATGCGCCGTGGATGTCACCCGAGAATCTGATCTGTTCCGAATGCACTTCAATGGCCTCGACCTGTTGGCGTTGCAGTGCATTCAGGCTTTCATAAGGCACGAGTCGGGCTGTCACTGGAGTGTCCTTTTTCCAACGGGAAAGAACCTCGGATTCTAGCGAGTTTGGCTTTATGGTTTATTTTTATTTCGTCTGTCGATTTGCCGGATCGCCAGACGACTATGGGTGTCTTCACTATAAAAACCACGGAGAACCACCATGAACTCGCAAACCCAGATCCAGAACCTCATCGAGAACTATCGTCAGGCGGTCATGGCCAAGGACATTGAAAAAGTCATGGCCCTTTATGCCGATGACATCGTCTCCTTCGATGCGGTCAAGGCCCTGCAATTCAAGGGCAAGCCTGCCTACCGCGCACATTGGCAAGCGTGTATGGAGATGTGCGCGGGCCCGCACACCTTCGAGTTCGAGGAGATCAGCATCGAGTCGTCCGAGAACGTCGCATTCGCCCACTGGCTGGCCCATTGCGGCGGCACCAACGAGAAGGGCGAAACCCAGGCCTGCTGGATGCGCGTCACGGCTTGCTATCGGCAGGACGCCGGGCTGTGGCAGATCGTCCATGAACACTGGTCGGCGCCTTTCGACATGCAGACCGGTGCGACGCTGTTCGACCTCAAGCCCTGAGGTTTTCATCGGCAAGCCGTGCCAGATTGCCGATCTGCGGCCATAGTTGATCGGTTCGATAAGGAGAGCGTGATGAAGTACTTATGCCTGGTCTACAGCGACGAGCACCTGCTGCATTCGCTACCGGAAAGCCCGAAGGACGAAGAGTGCATGGCCTATGCCGAGTCGATCCAGGGCAGTGGCCGGATGGTCGCCGCCGAGGCCCTGGAATCGGTGCAGACCGCCACCACGGTACGCATGCGCAACGGCAAGATGTCGATCACCGACGGCCCGTTCGCCGAAACCAAGGAGCAGTTGGCCGGCTTCTACCTGATCGATGCCAGGGACCTCAACGAAGCCATTCAGGTTGCGGGCAACATTCCGGCGGCCCGGGTCGGCAGTGTCGAAGTGCGCCCCGTTCGGCAGTTGAACGCTTAAGATGCCGGGGCTGCCGGTTCAGGCGCAGGTCGAGCGGGTCTATCGCGAAGAGTCGCGGCGCATTCTTGCGACCCTGATTCGCTTGCTGGGGGATTTCGACCTCGCCGAAGAGGCCTTGCACGAGGCGTTTTTCGTCGCGGTCGAACGCTGGCAGCGTGACGGTGTGCCGGACAATCCGCGGGCCTGGCTGGTGTCCACCGGGCGTTTCAAGGCCATCGATGCCTTGCGTCGGCGCGCGCGTTTTGCCGCCTCGCAGCCCTTGTTGATCGCGCAACTGGAGGCGCTGGAACAGGCAGACTGGAGTGATGAAGACGTGGAAGACGATCGCCTGCGGCTGATCTTCACCTGCTGCCACCCGGCCCTGGCGGCGGACGCGCAAGTGCCGCTGACGCTGCGGGAAGTCTGCGACCTGACCACGGAAGAAATCGCCCGGGCCTTTCTCTCGGCCCCGGCCACTATCGCCCAGCGCATCGTGCGCGCCAAGGCGAAGATCCGTGATGCGAAAATCCCTTATCAAGTGCCGACGCTGGCTGAGTTGCCTGAGCGTCTGGACAGCGTATTGCGGGTGATTTACCTGGTGTTCAACGAGGGTTATTCGGCGTCCATCGGAGCCGAACTGATCCGCGAGGATCTGACCCGAGAAGCGATCCGTCTCGGTCGGTTGCTGGTGGAACTGCTGCCGGAGCCGGAGGTAATGGGCTTGCTGGCGCTGATGCTGTTGCACGAGTCGCGCCGCCCGGCCAGGACCTCGGCGAGCGGCGAGCTGATTGTGCTGGACGAGCAGGACCGTTCGCTGTGGGACGCCGGGTTGATCACTGAAGGCTGCACGCTGATCGAACAGGCACTGACCATGGGACGATTCGGACCCTATTGCCTGCAAGCGGCCATCGCGGCGGTGCACGCCGAAGCTCCGACGGCGGGGGAAACCGATTGGCCGCAGATTGTCGGTCTGTATGACGTGCTGCTGCGGGCGGTGCCGTCGCCGGTGATCGAGTTGAATCGGGCGGCGGCTATTTCGCAACGAGATGGTCCGCTGGCGGGGCTGACGTTGGTGGACGCCATTCTGGATCGGGGAGATCTGCTCGACTACCACCTGGCGCATTCGGCGCGGGCAGAGTTTTGTCGGCAACTGGGTCGCAAGCAGGAGGCGCGGGCGGCGTGGGAACGGGCGCTGGCGTTGACCCGGCAAGAGCCGGAGCGGCGGTTTATCGAAGAGCGGCTCAAGGCGTTGGATTGATGTGTCCGTTCTGGCCTCATCGCGAGCAAGCTCGCTCCCACAGGGGAGAGTGGTGCACACAAGTTTTATGACCGACACAATAACCTGTGGGAGCGAGCTTGCTCCGGGCGGCGTTCCGACGATAAGGGCCGAAGGACCTTCACTCCAGCATCTTGCCCAGCAACCAGCTCCCCGCCGGCCCCGGCGGATTCAGCCGCGACCACAAAGCATCCACCGACACCGTTTTCGGCCAGCCGCGCACCACCAGTTCCTGCAACGTGCCAGGCCCGAACCGCTCGACCAGCCAGCGGGGCAACGGTGCCCAGCCGAATCCGCCCTGGGCCATTTCCAGCAGCATCAGATAACTCGGCGCCGACCAGACGCGGCCTTTCGCCCGACTTTCATAGGGATTGATGATGGTGGCCAGGCGCAACTCGCGGTGCTGCTGCAGCACGTCCCGGTCGATGTAGTCCAGCGTGGCCAACGGGTGTGCCGGGGACACGAACAAGGCGATCTCCGTGCGCTCGTCCACCGTCGAGCTGACCAGGTCCGGCGGGTAGCTGTCCTGCATTTCGGCAAAGGCAATCTGCGCCCGGCCGCTTTGGACCAAGGACACCAGGTCATCGCATTCGGCGATCAGGCATTCGAGCTCCAGGTCCGGGTAACGCTGCTCGAAGGCGCTGAGGGCGGTTTCGAAACGGTCCGACTGATAGGTATCGGACAGCGCCACCGTCAACTTCGGCTCCACCCCTTGGGACAGTTGGCTGGCGGTCATTTCCAGGCGACTGGTGGCGGTCAGGATGTCTTCGGCCCGTTGCAGCATGACGTGCCCGGCCGGGGTCAGTCCGGGCTTACGGCTGCTGCGGTCGAACAGCGTCAGATTCAGGTCGATTTCCAGGCTGGCCACTGCGGCGCTGATGGTCGACTGACTGCGGCCCAGCTTGCGTGCCGCGGCAGAGAATGAGCCCTGGGTCGCCGCTTCGACAAACGCCAGCAACACTTCGTGAGAAGCCATGAACTATCGCCTTGATCGATGGTTATTGGTTATGAAGTATCGGTGTGGTGACAGATCATGGCAACCACAGTCACTCAAGGGAGTTCGGCCATGAGCGCCAACAAGTCCATTACTGAACGTATTTTCCAGGCCATCGGCTTCGAACTGCTGGCCATCCTGATCTGTACCCCGTTGCTGGCCTGGATCATGAACAAACCGATGCTGGAAATGGGCATGGTCACCGTCCTCATCGCCGGCCTGGCCCTGGCCTGGAACGTGGTCTTCAACGGTATGTTCGATCGGGTGCTCAAGCGCCTCGCCATCGCACACAACGCCTGGGTCCGTGTGGTGCATGCACTGTTGTTCGAAGGCGGTCTGGTTGCTCTTGGCGTACCGCTGATCGCCTGGTGGCTGAATGTCAGCCTGTGGCAGGCGTTCCTGCTGGATATCGGTGTGTTGCTGTTCTTCCTGCCGTACACCTACGTCTACCACTGGGTGTATGACGTGGTTCGCGAGCGGATGCTGGTGACTCGTGAGGTTTGCTGAGTCGTGTTTTTGGGGCGAGGGGGCGGGTCAGAGGTCTGAGACCTGCCCTTGTGGGAGCGAGCTTGCTCGCGATGGCGGCGTGTCAGTC
>NZ_JBFUID010000058.1:0-37376 GCF_056402055.1 Pseudomonas sp. P4_C4
CTCCTACAGGGGTTTGATGTACACCCTGTAGGAGCTGCCGCAAGCTGCGATCTTTTGCTTTGAAACCCATGGTAGAGTGCCCGGCCCCATTTCGGAGCCTGCCATGAGCCCTTTTATCCGCAGCTGCGCCGCCCTGTTGCTGACCCTCAGCTTGCCCTTGGCTGCCGCGCCCGCGCCCATGCACAGTCAATTCCTGCCGCCGGACGATCTCGCTCTGCGCGATGCCGACCCCGAACAGCAGCAACTGATGCAAGTCACCGATTATTCGGTGGTGGTCGGTGCCCAGCGTCAATCCAATCAACAGCCGATTCCGGTCACGTCACCTTTAATGATTCGTCTCAAGGGCAAATCCCTGAACAAGGGCGCCACCATCAGTCAGGTGCTGGTCAACTTCGATGGTGAAAGCAAAAGCCTGAAGAAGCCGGTCTACGACGATAAGAGCAAAACCCTGACCCTCTATTACCCGCTCGCTCAATACCGCGTGGTGATCGATTTGCTGCGCAATGACACGGTGTATTGCCAGTTTCTCAGCTACGCCAATGGGCATGTTTGGGCCGATCTGCACACCGGCAGCACTCGTCCGCGTTGAGCCCTGTGCCTGCGCGGGGGTAAACTGCCCGCCCCGTGTAATGTCTGCGAGCTGGAGTCGGCAATGCGTAAAGATAAAAAACAAGTGATTGGTGACGAGATCGGCGATGAGCAGATCAAATTGTTCCTCGATTTCGAGCCGGTCGACGCGACTTCCCCGTCCCTGCACAAACTGGTCAAGGCCTACCGTGGCCTGCGCATCGACGATTTCGAGCGTTTCCTGACGTTCTTCGTCGAAGCGGGTTACGACGTGAATGGCAAGGATGAGCACGGCAATGACTTCGTTGCGCTGATCAAGGATCAGCGCAATGCCGCCGAGTACATCGAGCTGATCAACAAGGCTCGCGGTTAAGATCTTTTAAAGGCACAAAAAAACGCCCCGCTCTCAATGAGGGCGGGGCGTTTTTTATGCAGCCGAATCAAGCGTAGCTTTCGGTCTCGCTGCTGGCTTCAATCAGTTCCAGAGCAACGTTGTTCTGCGAGTTGATCTTGCGATACAGCGCAGCGTCGGTTTCCAGAACCTTTTCCCGAGCCGGGAAGATTTCGGCCAGTTTGGTGGCCCATTCGCCCTTGGCTTTGCTCGGGAAGCATTTTTCGATCAGCTCAAGCATGATCGAAACGGTCACCGAGGCACCAGGCGAAGCGCCGAGCAGTGCCGCCAGGGAACCGTCCTTGGCCGCGACCAGTTCGGTACCGAATTGCAGGATGCCGCCTTTTTTCGGGTCTTTCTTGATGATCTGCACCCGTTGGCCGGCCACTTCCAGGCGCCAGTCTTCGGCTTTCGCTTGCGGGTAGAAGCGACGCAGGGATTCCAGGCGCTGCTCCATCGATTGCATCACTTCGCTGACCAGGTACTTGGTCAGGTCCATGTTGTTTTTCGCCACGGACAGCATCGGACCGATGTTGCCGGCGCGAACCGACATCGGCAGGTCCATGAAGGAACCGTGCTTGAGGAACTTGGTGGTGAAACCGGCGTACGGTCCGAACAGCAGGGATTTCTTGCCGTCGACCACACGGGTGTCCAGGTGCGGCACGGACATCGGTGGCGAGCCTACGGCAGCCTGGCTGTAGACCTTGGCCTGGTGGTGCTTGACCACTTCCGGGTTGTCGCAGCGCAGCCATTGGCCACTGATCGGGAAACCGCCGAAGCCTTTGCTCTCTTCGATGCCCGAAGCCTGCAGCAATGGCAATGCCGCGCCGCCAGCACCGAGGAAGACGAACTTGGCATCGACTTCACGGCTGTTGCCGCTGTTGACGTCCTTGATGCTGACGGTCCAGCCGCCGTTGCTGCGTTTGAGGCCGGTCACGCGCTTGCAGTACTTGACCTGGGCATCGGGGGCGCTGGTCAGGTGCTTGAGCAACTGATTGGTCAGGGCGCCGAAGTTGACGTCGGTGCCATTGATCACGCGGGTCGCGGCGAGGGTTTCGCCAGGATCGCGGCCAGGCATCATCAGAGGCATCCACTCGGCCATTTTGGCCTTGTCTTCGGTGTATTCCATGTCGGCGAAGGCGTGGTGCTTGCTCAGCACCTTGAAGCGTTCCTTGAGGAAGGACACGCCGCTGTCGCCCTGCACGAAACTCAGGTGTGGCACCGGGCTGATAAACGATTTGCACGAGCCGAACGTGCCTTTTTTGGTCAGGTACGACCAGAACTGCTTCGACACCTCGAACTGGGTGTTGATGTGCACGGCTTTCTTTATGTCGACGGCGCCATCGGCTGCCTGCGGCGTGTAGTTGAGCTCACACAGCCCGGCGTGACCGGTACCGGCGTTGTTCCACGGGTTGGAACTCTCCGCGGCACCGGAATCCATCAGCTCGACGACTTCCAGCTTGATCGCGGGGTCGAGCTCTTTGAGCAGTACTGCAAGGGTGGCACTCATGATGCCGGCCCCAACCAGTACTACGTCGACTGCTTCGTTATGCGCCATTTAACGCGTCTCCAAAATCTGCAGCACCAAATTGTCGGCATGGCTGCCAGGAGTGACGGGGCGTGTCAGTGTTGCCCCAGGTACCCATGGCAGGATCGCCATGTCCGAATCTTCGCAATTTATCGCAACTTCGACGGACGCTACCTGCCGTGCCTATGAGCCATATGAACTCATTTCAGCGCGCGGGAGGCAATTCGACTTATGGTCGATACATCCGTTTGTGCAACCAAATCCGTAGCGGACAGGCTTCAGGCTCCGGTGTTCGAGGAATACTCGGTCCTGTGTCGTTGGGCTGTTGTAGACGCTAATGGTGCATGTTCAGACGCAAAACTATTCATTTGCTCGCCACACTCTTGTGAAGTTGTGAAAACCCGTTTTTTTCACGCTCTTTTGAAGACGTGAACCTCAAAAAGGGCTGTCCCAGCCTGGCACCGTGCCCGGATGAAATTGCCGCCATGGGATGCAAGGCAGGCAAAACGGGCAGACAACTCAGTGACCGAGCGTAATGACAGCTCTGCAGATTCGCGAAAAGTGGAGGTTTTGCTCAACAAAACAGCAAGCGCGCCAGCTTCACTCGATCTGTGTGGGCGGCTCTCTGTGGGCGGTGCGGGGTGTCAATACAAGCGCATTGACGATGCTGCGAGGCCCGATCAGGAGACGTCCTTATAATCGGGGGGAGATTGTATCTAAGAAACGCAGGGAAATGGTCGTGTTTAATGACTTTTATTAGGTGTTTGGTCAGGTCGTCATCAGTTGCTGTGCTCGCGAGCGTGGCTGTTGCTGCTGCGAAACGACCCGGACGCCGGTAGGCAATGGTTGATTCAGCCAGTTCAGGCGGATCTCTTCGATTTCAACCCAGCCATCGCCCATGGGCTGGAGGCTGCACTGCTTGAAGGCCTGGCAGTGGCCGTTGCGGTCGAGCAGGGCGAAGCAGCGATGCAGTGGGCGTGGCGCGAACAGAGAGATCAGATGGCGCATGGTGAAGTACCGTGTGGGCGACTACTGACAAGATAGCCTGTAGGCCATTACATGCAAGTGTATGAGTGGTGACATCTGTGTGACAGGAACCGCATTGCCTGGGGGGTTGTCAGAGATTTCATCAAACACTGTGAGGTGCTGGTTCCCTGCAGTGGCGCACCGCTATACTGCCGGCCTGTTTGTGCCTGATTCTGGAGAGAAGAGCATGTTGCAACGCCTGTTGTTCGGTTTGATCACTGTGACCAGTTTGACCCTGGTTGGCTGCGCCCACAGCCCGCAACAACTGAGCCCGGAACCCAAGCTGACCGCCCAGTTGGCCCCGGTCGGCCATGGCCAGCCTGTCGTGGTGCGCGTAGTGGACGGTCGTCCGTCGCCGACGCTGGGTACCCGTGGCGGCCTGTATCCGGAGACCAGCGCGATCACCGTGCAGGGCGCGCAGATCCTGCCGAAGCTGCAGGCCCAGGCTGAAGCCGCCGTGCGTCTGTTGGGCTTTACCCCGACGAACAACGCCATGAATGCACCGCAACTGACCGTGACCCTGGCGGAGTTGAAGTACCAGTCGCCCAAGGAAGGCATGTACGTGACCGAAGCCACCATCGGCGCGACGTTCCGCTCCGATGTACAGAACGCCAACCGTCGCTACAGCGGCCGTTATGGTTCGTCCCTGGACCAGCGCTTCGGTATGGCGCCGAACCAGGAAACCAACACCAAGCTGGTCAGCGATGTGCTCAGTGATGCGTTGACCCGCCTGTTCAAGGACCCGACCGTGGGTCAGATTCTCGGCGAGTAATGCGAGCCCCTGTAGGAGCGAGCCTGCTCGCGATGGTCGTTAACGATTACGCGGGGAATCTGATACCCCGCGGTGTCTTCAAGTCCATCGCGAGCAGGCTCGCTCCCACAGGAGATCGGGGGTGTCAGGCCGCTTGCGAGTAAAAATCCAGCACACTCACACCCGTCAGCAAATCCGTTTCCGGCAAATCCGCATGTTGATGCCCGCCCAAGGCGCAATACACCAGCCAATGGCGATCCTGAACGTTGAAAGCGAGGCTGCCGACGAGGGCTTGCTGTTCGTCGCTGGGGCTGATGAGGTAAAGACGATCCTGGTTTTCGGCGTGGAGCATGACGTAGTCCCTGTCGGTTTCGAGGCGCGCATGGTCGCCGATACAGATGACGAAGCCGTGACGCAGGACAGCCATTGATCAATTACTTCGTTATTTGTCGGAAACAGAGGGCAGGCGCGCAGGCTTTCGGTAGAATCCGCGCCGCGGTCGCCGGTCCGGCACCTGCCACCTGTTTGACTTGAGGTTTGTGATGTCGCTGCACTTGATGACGCTGTTTACCGCCCATCCCGCCAAATTGATCAATCTGCTGGCCTTGCTCTTTGCCTTCCCGGGCGGCTGGCTGCTGCACGCCACCCGTCGCCGCGAACTGCGCGCGATGGCCAGTTTGCAGGTGCAGCGGCAGAGCAGCTCCAATGTAGAGCCCGCGCTGGACTGGGCGACCTTGCGCAAGAACCGGTTTTTCTACATCTTCGGTTTTGCCTGCATGGGGATGGCGCTGCTGGTTTCCTGGGTCAGTACTCAGGTCTAGAGCTTTATTGAAGCCAAAGATCTTGCAAAAAAAAACGGCGCTCGCAAGCGCCGTTTTTTGTATCTGGCCGAAACCGCTTACAGCGGCAACCCTGCCTTCACCCGGTACTGATTGCGCACCGGCGTCGCATATTGCAGCACCAGGAACGGACGATGCTCTTCAGGGCAGGCGTCCAGGCGGCGTTGCCATTCTTCCTGGGCCTTGGCGAGTTCCTCGGCCGGGAACACTTCGGCGGCTTTTGGCACCTGCAACTGCGTATCGGCGTCTTTCCACTGTGCGTACGCCAGGTAGTGCACCGGGAACAAGCGATAGCCGCTGAGGATTTGCTTGTCCATCTCGACCGCCAACTGCTTGGTGTCTTCGAACAGTTCGCTGATCGGCGCGGCAAAGTTCACATGCACCCGACCCTTGTAGCCGGTGATGCCCTTGGCAATGCTTACGTCATCCTCGCCGGGCACCTTGGTGTAGCTGCCGGTGGTGGCGCGGATGTAAAGCTCGCGGGCCTTGGCCTGATCGCAGGGGTCGTATTCGTAGCTGATCGACACCGGGGTCAGGTTCAGCGACTGGATGACCTCGCCGAACGGCTCGTCCTTGCGACTCATGTGGAACATCTTGAGGATCGCCGATTCGGTACGGTCGTCACCGTCCTTGGCGCGGCCCTCGGCCTGGGCAATCCAGATCGAGGCGCAATCGTTGCGGATCGAATGGTTGATGTACGCCGACAGCAATTGATAGGCCGCCATTTTCTCCCGGCGACCGCTGATCGAGCGGTGCACGATGAAGCTCTTGTTCAGGCGCATCAGGTCGCTGACGAAAGGCTTTTGCAGCAGGTTGTCGCCAATGGCGATGCGCGGGGTCGGCAGGCCGGCGTGGTACACGGCATAGTTGACGAAGGCCGGGTCCATCACGATATCGCGGTGGTTGGCGATAAACAGGTAGGCATTGCCGGACTTGAATTGCTCCACCCCGGTATAAGTGACACCGTCGGTGGCGCGCTCGATGGTGTGGTCGACGTAAACCTCGACTTTGTCCTGTAACGTGGCCACGGAGGTAATGCCGGCAAACTCACGGCGCAACCGATGGGCTATAAGAGGTTTGAGTGCCCAGCCTAAAGCGCCGGCGAAACGCGGGAAGCGGAAGTGGGTGAGGATATCTAGAAACGCCTTGTCGCCGAGCAGTCGTGCCAGCACTGCCGGGACTTCACTGTCGTCGTAAGGTCGGATGGCATCGAATTCGCCCATCATGCTCTCTTGTTAGAAACGGCTAGGGTAAGTAAAGGTTCTGATCGAAAACCGGCGGGGCACGGTCTGAAAAAGTAGCCAGACAAAAATAGCCCTGCAAATAGACCGGCGATTATACGCACAAGTCACCTGGGAGACCGCGATGCTGGAAACTGCGCAATATGAATGTCCGTATTGTGGTGAGGAAGTCGAGACCACCCTGGATCTGTCCGGCGGGGATCAGACGTATATTGAAGACTGTCAGGTGTGCTGCCGGCCGATAACCTTCGTGTTGCAGGTTCATGAAGAGGAATGGCATCTCGAAGTGTTCAGTGAAAACGACTGAGGGGCATGTATGCAACGCATCTACGATCCGGAGAACCTGATGGAAGGCGAATTGCTGCAAGGCATGCTCGCCAGCGAGGGCATCGAGGCGTATCTGGTGGGCCGTGATTTGCTCGGCGGCTCCGGGGAGTTGCCGATCTATGGCCTGCTCGGGTTGTCGGTCGAGAACGATCAGGCCGAATACGCCCGCGAGCTGATCACCGCGTACAATGCCGCGCTGCCGCTGTCCGGCGATGAACCGGACAGCTTTCCCGGCACGCTGGTCTGTTAGGCTGGCGTTCGTTTGATCAAGAGCCGTATTGCCCCATGTGTGGACGTTATGCCCTGTTTCGCTGGAACCCCGCCTTCGCGGCGCTGCCCGGTTTTCCCGCCGACCAGCAGGCGCAGTGGAACATTTCCCCCAATGATTCGGTGTTGATGCTGCGGGCCGGGCCTGACGGCCAGCGCACGCTGGCCCGTGCCCGCTGGGGGCTGACGCCACCCTGGCTGACCGATCTGTCCCGCACCCCGGCCCATGCCCGCGCCGAAACCGTTGCCGAACAGCCAATGTTTCGCCAGGCTTTGCGCGAGCGCCGCTGCCTGTTGCCGGCCAATGGTTTCTACGAATGGCGCGGCACAACGCGCAAGCGCCCGTACTGGCTGACACCGGGGGAGGGCTCGTCATTATTTTTTGCGGCGATCTGGGAGGCGTATCCGGTGCAAGAGCAGGTTTGGCTGAGTACCGCCGTGATTACCCAACCGGCGGCAAGCCAGCGGCGGCCGTTGATTCTGGATGAGGCGGGTCAGGCCGCGTGGCTGGATCCCGAGACGCCGTTGCATGTCTTGCAAGGATTGCTGGCCAGTGAGCCTGCCGCATTGCGCGAACGGGTCCTGGCCAACATGGTGAATGATCCGAAGCTCAATGGACCGGAGTGCCTCACTCCGGGTTGAGCTATTGGGTGGCTGAACCGGCCCCATCGCGAGCTTGCTCGCGATGGGGCCTTCGGATCAGACCCTGAACTGATTGATCAACCGCCGCTGCTGCTCGGCCAGCTTGGTCAAATCCGCACTGGCCGCGCTCGACTCATCGGCGCCGCCGGCCACTTCATTGGCCACCTGGCCGATGTTGATCACGTTGCGGTTGATGTCGTCCGCCACCGCACTTTGCTCTTCGGCCGCGCTGGCGATCTGGGTATTCATGTCGTTGATCACCGACACCGCCTGAGTGATGGTTTCCAGTGCTTCGGCGGCCTTGGCCGCGTGCTGTACGCTTTCGTCCGTACGGTTCTGGCTGTCTTCCATGACCCGCACCACATCCCGCGTGCCTTGCTGCAGTTGCTGGATCATGGTCTGGATTTCTTCGGTGGCCTTTTGCGTCTTCTGCGCCAGGTTGCGCACCTCGTCGGCCACTACCGCAAAACCTCGGCCCTGTTCACCGGCGCGGGCGGCTTCGATGGCTGCGTTCAGGGCCAGCAGGTTGGTCTGCTCGGCGATCCCGCGAATGGCGGTGAGGATGGCGTTGATGTTTTCGCTGTCCTTGGCCAGGGTTTGCACCACGCCCACGGCGCGGCCGATTTCCACGGCGAGGGCGCCAATCGAGTTCGAGGTGTCGCGCACGATCTGCATGCCCTGGCTGGCGGCCTGATCGGCATGGCTGGCGGCCTGTGCGGCCTTGGTCGCATTGCGCGCCACGTCCTGGGCGGTGGCTGTCATTTCCTGCACGGCGGTGGCCACCTGATCGATCTCGGCCATTTGTTTATGTACACCGGTGTTGGTGCGGATGGCGATGTCGGCGGTGTGTTCCGACGAATCGCTGACGCTCTGCACCGACGTCACCACCTGGGTGATCATCGCCTGCAACTTGGCCAGGAACGTGTTGAAACCTTTGGCGATCGAACCCAGTTCATCGGTGCGGTCGCTGGTCAGGCGCCGGGTCAGGTCACCTTCGCCCTGGGCGATATCGTCGAGCATGGCCACCATCTGCTTGAGCGGACGGGCGATGCCGTGGCCCACCAGCCAGATCACCAGCAAACCGATACCGGCAATCACCAGACCGACCATCGCCATGCCGAAGGTGTCGGATTTGCGCTGTGCGTTCAGGTCGGCCTGGAGTTTTTGCAGGTCGGCCATGACCGCATTGAGCGGCAGCTGCAGCATCAAGGTCCAGCGGGCGTCAGTCTGGCCGATGCCGAACGGCAGGTACAACTCGATCCGGCCTTGGGTCTTGTCGACGGAATAGGTGACTTCGCCGCGCTTGAGATTGGCCATGTTGGCGATCTGCTTGCTGTCGAGGATGTCGCTGACCTTCTCGCCGAATTTGCTCGGATCCTTGGTGTAAGCAACGATCCGGCCATTGCCGCCGATCAGGGCCATTTCCCCGGCGCCGCTGTAGAGTTTCTGGTTGGCGCCCAGGAGCATTTCCTGGATGAAGTTCACCGACAGGTCAGCGCCGACGATGCCCTGGAAGGCACCGTTGAGCATGATCGGTTCAATAAAGGAGGCGAGCATGACGATTTTGTCGCCCACCTTATAAGGCGCCGGATCGATCACGCAGGATTTTTTGGTTTCTTTTGAGCACAGGTAGTACTCGCTGGCGCGCACGCCGGTGGACAGGGTTTTCTGGTCGTCGACGTCCACCAGTTTGTCCAGGCCCAGGGTGCCATCGTCGTTGCGGAACCACCAGGGCAGGAAGCGCCCGTTGGCGGCGTCGATGCCGACTACCTGGGTGCCGACGTAGGCCGCATCGTTGTGATCCAGTGCGTCTTTCTCCCAACCGATATAGGTGCCGAGGATTTTCGGGTTCTTGACTACGTTTTCCTTGATCAGGCCGATCAATTGCTCGCGGCTGAGGCTCAGCGCAGGCTGGCCATTGGCACCCGGTGTGCCAATCAGGGCGTTGACCCGCACCAGTGCGCCGGCAATCAGCAGCGGTGCTTCGAGTTCACGCTGGATCTGGCTGACCTGGGTTTGCGCCAGGGACGTCAGGCGTTGTTCGATGACTTGCTCGAATTGTGCCTGGGTCCGTTCCTGGACCATGTCTTGCGTCCGGGCGCCGGAAAACAGCGCGTACACCACCAGCGCTACCACGACACTAAGGACAATGGCGCCGGCAAGGGCCGCCACGGAAAACTGGATCGATTTGAATTTCATGGTGGCTCCGCACGCGAAAGGACGTCTGCCCAGGTGTATCGGCAGGGTGTCGGGCGGGCATGAGCGCGGGCAGTTGAAATGACTGTTTTCGGGTGTTGGATGTCGTAATTGAATCAATGCGCGGCGGGATGGACTGCGGGTTGTCGGCGTATGTGAATTGTTTTCTACGGCGATGAGAGCTTTGTCCGAATTGTGCGTCTTACGTCCATTGTATCTGGCGTCGACACATTTCCACGCCTAGGATACGCGGCATGTTTTCAGGGAATTTTTTGATGAACAAGATTTTGGTTGTCAGTGCACTGAGCGCAGCGCTGCTGCTCACCGGTTGTCAGTCGGTCAATACCACCAGCGGCGGTGCCGTGGGCATTGAGCGCAAGCAGTACATGTTCAGCATGTTGTCCTCGCAAGAGGTCGACCAGATGTACGCCCAGTCCTATCAGAAGACAGTGGGCGAAGCGTCCAGCAAAGGTGTGCTGGACAAGACCAGCAATGAAGCCCGGCGGGTTCAGGCGATTGCCGACCGGCTGATTGCCCAGGCACCGAACTTCCGTCCGGACGCGGCCCAATGGAAGTGGGAAGTCAACCTGATCAAGAGCGATGAACTCAACGCCAACTGCGGTCCTGGCGGCAAGATCATCTTTTACACCGGGCTGATCGACAGCCTGCACCTGACCGACGATGAAATCGCCGCGATCATGGGCCATGAAATCGCCCACGCCTTGCGCGAGCACGGTCGTGAAGCGATGTCCAAGGCTTACGGCATCGAAATGGCGAAGCAGGGCGCCGGTGCCTTGTTGGGGTTGGGGCAGGACACCATGGCCCTGGCCGATACCGTGGCCAACTACGGCATGACCTTGCCTAACAGCCGCGCCAATGAAAACGAAGCGGACCTGATCGGCCTGGAACTGGCGGCCCGTGCTGGCTACAACCCGAATGCCGCAATCACCCTGTGGAACAAGATGAGCAAGGTCTCGGAAGGTGCGCCACCGGAGTTCATGAGTACTCACCCGGCGTCGTCGAGTCGTATTGCGGCGTTGCAGGCGGCGATTCCGAAAGTCATGCCTTTGTATGAGCAGGCCAAGAAGTCCTGATGTCTATGCGGTGAGGCCGCTACCGCCATCGCGAGCAAGCTCGCTCCCACATTGGTTTTGTGCTCGACGCCGAACCCTGTGGGAGCGAGCTTGCTCCGGGCGGCGTTCCGACGATGAACGATAACTCGGTCTATCGACCTAAACCGTCAAACCCACCCGCTACTCTGCATCGCCTTGTACACCGCGACAATCGCCAGGATGAAGAACGCCGACGCCGCCAGTCGACGGATCAGGGTCAAGGGCAATTTGTCTGCGGCAAAGTTGCCCGCCAGTACCACCGGTACGTTGGCAATCAGCATGCCAAGGGTGGTGCCGATGATCACCAGCCAAAGCTCTGGATACTGGGCCGCGAGCATCACGGTAGCGATCTGAGTCTTGTCGCCGATTTCCGCCAGGAAGAACGCGATCAGCGTAGTCAGGAATGGCCCGAACTTGCGGGCGGTGCTGGCTTCGTCGTCATCCATCTTGTCCGGGACCAGGGTCCACAGTGCGGTCGCGGCGAAGCTCGCGGCGAGGATCCAGTGCAGCATCGTATCCGAGAAGAAACTGCCGACCCAGGCGCCTATCGCACCGGCTGCAGCGTGGTTGGCCAGGGTCGCGGCGACGATGCCGGCGATGATCGGCCAGGGCTTGCGGAAGCGGGCAGCGAGAATGAGCGCGAGCAGTTGCGTCTTGTCGCCGATTTCGGCCAAGGCAACGATTGCGGTAGGTACGAGTAGTGAATCCAGCATCAGGGGTTTTCCTAAGGGGCGGGTCGACACGGCTATGACACGTACAGCCTTCCCGCCCCGGGTAAGGTGTTCGTGTCATAGGTCTTGTCAAACCCTGCGATCCATCTGATGTGGATGCTTGGGTCGCATGCGCCATGATCTTTTGACCAAGTATGTTGACGCATGCCGGACGAGCGTGGCGCTCGTGGGAGACTACTCCCCTAGGACGGAGCGGATTCTGCCTAGGCAAAATCCATTCGGCAAGCCTTCTTTTTCAAAAAAAGCCTTAGCTGCGTTTGGCCCGGTAGATGCGAAAACCCTGGCCTTCTGCCTTGATCGTGCAGGTGCCCAGGTGCTCTTCGATCAGTGGCTGGTACTTCAGGAAGCTGTTCGCCACCAAGCGCAGTTCGCCACCGTTTTTCAGGTGTTTGGCTGCTTTTCGCAGCAAGTTCTCAGTTGCGAAGTAATCGGTATGGACGCCGACATGGAACGGCGGATTACTGAGGATCGCATTCAAGCCCATGGGGGCGGCATCGATGCCGTCACCGGTAATCACCTCGGCTTCCAGACCATTGGCCGCCAGGGTCAGGCGACTGCTGGCAGCGGCAAAGGCATCCACATCCAGCAATGTGACCTGGTTGTGCGGGTAACGACGTTTCACCGCCGCGCCCAGAACCCCTGCGCCGCAACCGAAATCGAGCAAGTGACCGCTGGGCAGTTTGTCCAGATGCTCCAGCAGCAGCGCGCTGCCGCGATCCAGACGACCGTGGCTGAACACACCCGGCAGGCTGATGACTTTCAACGGGCCTTCGGCCAGTGGCAGTTCATAGGTCTGCGCCAGGCTTTCCAGCGGTTTGGCTTCAGGCGCGTTGGCCACGGTGACCAGCCAGAGCTGGCAGTGCCGCGCGCTGTCGAGCTTGCGTGGCTTGCCGAACGGGTTGAGTTGTTTGGCGGCACCCTCGATGCCGCTTTTTTTCTCGCCGACCAAATACAGCTCGCGGCCGGCCAGCCGCGAGGCGAGGACGTTGAGGATGTAGTCGGTCAGGTCCTTGGCCTTGGGCAAAAACACCACGGCGGTATCGAACGCGCGCTCAGGCGCATTCACACCAAAATGGCTGCGCTCGGCAAAGCGGGCGTCCAGCGCGGCCTGATCGCCGGCGTGCCAGCACCAGCCGTGAGCGTCGGGCAGACGGCCCAGCAAGTCGTCGGCGGGCAAACCGGCCAGCAACACCGACCCCTGGAATAACTCGGCCTGACGAAGCAGTACTTCACTGCGCGGATCCATAACTGCTCCCGTGAAAAAAAGTGCCGCAGTTTATCAACTGACGACCCGCAGCGCCTTACCGCTGAAGTATCCCAGTGCGTTTTCGGTCACTTGGCCAACGATTCGCTGGCGCGCTTCGCGGCTGCCCCAGGCGTTGTGCGGGGTGACGATCAGGCGCGGAATATCGTGGGCCAGCAGCGGATTGCCATTAATGGGTGGCTCGACGCTCAGCACGTCCGTGGCGGCGCCACCCAGATGCCCGTTGCGCAGGGCGTCGGCCAGTGCCTGTTCGTCGATCAGACCACCGCGTGCGGTGTTGACCACAAATGCACCGGGCTTCATCGAGGCCAGTTCACGGGCACCGATGAAGTGGCGGGTATGTTCGTTGAGTGGGCAGTGCAAGGTCAGGGCATCGACCTGTGGCAACAGTTCATCCAACGGCAAGCGGTCCGGCCGGGC
This sequence comes from Pseudomonas sp. P4_C4, assembly GCF_056402055.1. Lineage (NCBI taxonomy): Bacteria > Pseudomonadati > Pseudomonadota > Gammaproteobacteria > Pseudomonadales > Pseudomonadaceae > Pseudomonas > Pseudomonas sp. P4_C4. The sequence continues at coordinate 13,303 of NZ_JBFUID010000058.1, forward strand.
GGGGCGTCCGGGAATTTGCCCCAGCAGAACGCGCATGCCGAAGGCTTCGGCCAGCCGTGCGACTGCGCCGCCCAATTCGCCGTGGCCCAGCAGTCCAAGGGTTTTGCTTTCGAGTTCGACAATCGGGTAATCCAGCAAACAGAACTGTTTGGCCTGCTGCCAGCGGCCTGCGCCGACGGCTTTTTGATAATCGGCCAGACGCGTGGCCAGGTTGAGCAGCAGCATGATCGTGTGCTGCGCCACCGACGGTGTGCCGTAACCCTGGCAGTTGCACACGGTGATGCCGTGGGCGCGGGCGGCGGCGAGGTCGACATTGTTGGTGCCGGTGGCGGTGATCAGGATCAGCTTGAGATCAGGGCTGGCGGCCATGGCGGCGGCATCGATGACAATTTTGTTGCTGATGGCAACGGTTGCGCCCTTGAGGTGTTCGATGACTTGATCGGGCAAGGTCTGGGCGAACAGCTGCAATACGCTGAAACAACTGCGCAGCGGATTGAGGTCAAGGTCGCCGAGGTCCAGGGACGGATGGTCGAGAAAAACGGCGCGGCGAGTGTTCGTCATCAACTGTACCTTTTGTGCAATAAACTGAAGGCGTAATCTGCCGAGCCTACCAGATGAAATAAATCATTACGCTTGGCCTGAAGGAGCCCCCATGTACTGGACAGAGTTCTTGACCGTTGCCCTGATTCACCTGCTGGCCGTGGCCAGCCCCGGCCCGGACTTTGCCGTGGTGGTGCGTGAGAGTGTTACCCACGGTCGCCGCGCGGGCACCTGGACCGCGCTGGGTGTGGGGACGGCGATTTTCCTGCACGTGGGTTATTCGCTGTTGGGTATCGGCCTGATCGTGTCCCAGTCGATCGTGCTGTTCAATGCCTTGAAATGGGCCGCCGCCGCTTACCTGCTGTACATCGGTTACAAGGCACTGCGCGCGCAACCGGCCAAGCCTGTGGCGGATGATCTGCACAAGGAAGCCGGCGAGCGCACGCCCCGGGGTGCCTTCACCTCAGGTTTCGTCACCAACGGTCTCAACCCGAAAGCCACGCTGTTCTTCCTCTCGCTGTTCACCGTGGTCATCAATCCGCAAACGCCACTTGCCGTGCAGGCCGGTTACGGGGTTTACCTGGCGGTGGCGACGGCAACCTGGTTCTGCCTGGTGGCGATGCTGTTCAGCCAGCAGCGCGTGCGCGCCGGTTTTGCGCGCATGGGTCACTGGTTCGACCGGACCATGGGCGCGGTGCTGATTGCGATTGGCGTGAAGCTGGCTTTTACCGAGATGCATTGATTTCGTAGGAGCTGCCGCAGGCTGCGATCTTTTGATCTTCAACATTATTGGAATCGCCAAAAGATCGCAGCCTGCGGCAGCTCCTGCACCGGGTCCAACCGCAATCACCAAACTTCTGTGAAGGCTGGCGCAACGCCAGTATTCATGCGGCTCTGCAAATCATTCCTTTGGCTGATTTGGCTGACGATCAAGGGCACTACAGTGCGTACTTTCAGTCACGACCGTGCAGTCAGAAAAAGGGATTCTTATGTTGCAGACTCGCGTTATCCCCCCGGCCGAAGGCGCTTACCAGTACCCGCTGTTGATCAAGCGGCTGCTGATGTCTGGTGCCCGTTATGAGAAAACCCGCGAGATCATCTACCGCGACAAGTTGCGCTACAGCTACCCGACCCTGATCGAACGGGTGGCCCGACTGGCCAACGTGCTGACAGCGGCCGGGGTCAAGCCCGGGGATGCCGTGGGTGTGATGGACTGGGACAGCCATCGTTACCTGGAATGCATGTTCGCCATCCCGATGATCGGTGCGGTGATCCATACCATCAACGTGCGCCTGTCGCCGGAACAGATCCTCTACACCATGAACCACGCCGAGGACCGCTTCGTGCTGGTCAACAGCGAGTTCGTCGGTCTCTACAAGGCCATCGAAGGGCATCTGACGACGGTCGACAAAACCCTGTTGCTGACTGACCTGCCGGAAAAAACCGCGGACCTGCCGAACCTCGTCGGCGAATACGAACAACTGCTGGCCGCGGCGAGCCCGCAGTACGACTTCGAGGATTTCGACGAAAACTCGGTCGCGACCACGTTCTATACCACCGGCACCACCGGTAACCCCAAGGGCGTGTACTTCACCCATCGGCAATTGGTGCTGCACACCATGGGCGTGTCGACCATCATGGGCGCGATCGATAGCGTGCGCCTGTTGGGCACCAACGACGTGTACATGCCGATCACCCCGATGTTCCACGTCCACGCCTGGGGCTTGCCGTATGTGGCGACCATGCTCGGGCTCAAGCAGGTGTATCCCGGCCGCTATGACCCGGAATACCTGGTGGAATTGTGGCGCAAGGAGAAGGTCACGTTCTCCCATTGCGTGCCGACCATCCTGCAGATGGTCCTCAATGCCAAGGCCGCACAGAATGTCGACTTCGGCGGCTGGAAAATCGTCATCGGCGGCAGCGCCCTGAACCGTACGTTGTACGAGGCGGCCAAAGCCAAGGGCATTCAGTTGACCGCTGCGTACGGCATGTCGGAAACCGGGCCGCTGGTGTCGTGTGCGCACCTCAACGACGAATTGATGGCCGGCACTGAAGACGAACGCACCACTTACCGGATCAAGGCCGGCGTGCCAGGGCCGCTGGTGGAGGCGGCGATCGTCGACACCGAGGGCAACTTCCTGCCCGCTGACGGCGAGACTCAGGGTGAACTGGTGCTGCGTGCACCGTGGCTCACCGAGGGTTATTTCAATGAACCCCAGAAGGGCGCCGAGCTCTGGGCCGGCGGCTGGCTGCACACTGGCGACGTGGCGACCCTGGACAGCATGGGCGTGATCGACATTCGTGACCGGATCAAGGACGTGATCAAGACCGGTGGCGAGTGGATTTCCTCCCTGGACCTCGAAGACCTGATCAGCCGTCATGCGGCGGTACGTGAAGTAGCAGTAGTGGGGATCCCCGATCCGCAGTGGGGCGAGCGGCCGTTTGCCCTGCTGGTGCTCCGTGAGGGGTACGCAATCGGAGCCCGGGAACTCAAGGAGCACCTCAAGCCGTTTGTGGAGCTGGGGCACTTGAGCAAGTGGGCGATTCCGAGCCAGATCGCCCTTGTTACTGAAATTCCCAAGACCAGCGTCGGCAAACTCGACAAGAAGCGCATACGTGTCGACATCACCGAATGGCAAGCCACCAACAGCACCTTCCTCTCGACGCTTTAAGCGCCTCCTGGCGTGCCCGAAAGGGCACGCCAGCCCCACCAAGCAAGCGCTTGGCTTGTCAAATCGAATTTTTCAGCCATCCTTGCCGTGCCGACGGGTGTCGGACTGGCGAAAGGACTGTTCCAGAGTGGCTGGCAACTGCAAATCACACTTTAGAGGGATCAAGCACTACTACCTGCTGGCTATAGTCCGTTCAAGGATTTTTAAGAACGGAGCAACCGCACGAACCGGGGCGATGCAACTTTGGAATGACTTTGGGATGCCATGGCTCCCGGTTATCCACAGCGTTTTTAGAAGTGCTCATTGCCATAAAAATAAAATGCACATGGAGTAGCGTCGATGACATCAGTAAACCAGTTCTGGCGCCGGGCGAAACTGCCCCTGGCTGTCAGTCTTGCCTCTACGCTCGCCGGGCCAGCATTCGGCGTCAGTTTCAACGTAGGTGAAATCGAAGGTCAGTTCGACTCATCCCTGTCGATTGGTGCCAGCTGGTCTACTCAGCAGCCGAACAAGAACCTCATCGGTGTCAACAACGGCGGCAAGGGTTTGTCCCAGACCTCTGATGACGGTCACCTGAACTTCAAGAGCGGGGAAACCTTCTCGAAGATCTTCAAGGGCATCCATGACCTTGAACTGAAATACGGCGATACCGGTGTTTTCGTCCGTGGCAAATACTGGTACGACTTTGAACTGAAAGACGAAAGTCGTCCGTTCAAGGACATCAGCGACGACGGTCGCAAGGAAGGCGCCAAGTCCGCTGGCACTCAACTCCTCGACGCCTTCGTCTACCACAACTACTCCATTGCCGATCAGCCAGGCTCCGTGCGTCTGGGCAAGCAGGTCGTGAGCTGGGGTGAAAGTACCTTCATCGGTGGTGGCATCAACTCGATCAACCCGATCGACGTGTCTGCATTCCGCCGTCCGGGTGCCGAGATCAAGGAAGGCCTGATCCCGGTCAACATGTTCTATGTGTCCCAGAGCCTGACCGAAAACCTCTCGGCCGAAGCGTTCTATCAAATTGAATGGGACCAGACCGTCGTCGACAACTGCGGCACGTTTTTCTCCCAGCCAGACATCGTTGCCGACGGCTGCGACAACAACCTGCGCGTGCTGAACAAGCGCTCGCAAATTCCGGCCGTTGCCCTGGGGCCTTTGGCCGCCAACGGCGTCGACGTCAACGAAGAGGGTGTCCTGGTGCGTCGTGGCCCCGATCGTGATGCCCGCGACAGCGGTCAGTGGGGTGCGTCCTTCAAGTACATGTTCGATCCGCTGGACACCGAGTTCGGCGCCTACTTCATGAATTACCACAGCCGTGCGCCGATCTTCAGCGCCACCGGTGCGCCTCAGTCGGTCTACAACACTGCAGCGGGACTTCCAGGCCCGTTCGCGGCACTCGGGCCACTGCTGGTGGCAGGTAATTCGCAATACTTCATCGAATACCCCGAGGACATTCGCCTGTATGGCTTGAGCTTCTCCACCACCCTGCCTACCGGTACGGCGTGGAGCGGTGAGATCAGCTACCGTCCGAACGCTCCGGTGCAGCTCAACTCCACCGACATCCTGTTCTCCGGTGTACGTCCTTTGGGCAATAACAACCCGAACAATCCGTTGACCAATGCATCGCTGCTTACCGGCGTGCCGGGTCAAGACCTGCACGGGTATCGTCGCAAGGAAGTCACCCAGTTCCAGACTACCCTGACGCACTTCTTCGATCAGGTCATGGGCGCCAGCCGTCTGACCCTGGTGGGTGAGGTGGGCGTGACCCACGTTGGCGGCCTGGAAAGCACTTCCGACGTTCGTTATGGCCGCGATCCGGTCTACGGCCCGGGTGAGTTGCCAGCCTCTGGCGCGCTCGATACCTGCGTGGCGCTCAACACCAGCACCATCAACGGTGCCGGCCCGGGTACGCCAACCAACAACCGCAGCCGCAACTGCACCAACGAAGGCTTCACCACCCCGACTTCGTGGGGCTACCGCGGTCGCGCCATCTGGGAATACAACGACGTGTTTGCCGGCGTGAACCTCAAGCCGAACGTTGCCTGGTCCCATGACGTGAGCGGTTACTCCCCTGGCCCTGGCGGCAACTTCGAGGAAGGCCGCAAGGCGGTGAGCCTGGGTGTCGACGCCGAGTACCAGAACACCTACACCGCGAGCCTGGCTTACACCAACTTCTTCGACGGCAAGTACACCACCGTGGATGACCGCGACTTCGTTGCGCTCAGCCTCGGCGTGAACTTCTAAGCACAGTATTTTCAGGACGAACGCATAAATGAAAATAACAAAGAGTCTGTTCCACGCCGGTGTTCTGGGTCTTTCGCTGCTGGCGACCAGCGTCATCGCAGCGGTTCCTCAGGCCGAGGCCGACAAACTGGGCAAGAGCCTGACCCCGATGGGCGCCGAAATGGCAGGTAACGCCGACGGTTCGATCCCGGCCTGGAAACCGTTGCCGAAGAACGCCGGCAGCGTCGACAGCAAAGGCTTCCTGTCCGATCCGTACCCGGGTGAAAAACCGCTGTTCACCATCACGGCGCAGAACGTCGACCAATACAAGGAAAAGCTCGCCCCGGGCCAGTACGCGATGTTCAAGCGCTACCCGGAAACCTTCAAGATGCCGGTGTATCCGTCCCACCGCGGTGCCACTGTGCCGGATGACGTGTTCGCCGCCATCAAGCGCAACGCCACCAACACCAATCTGGTGTCTGGCGGTAACGGTCTGGAGAACTTTGAAACCGCCATTCCGTTCCCGATTCCGAAAAGCGGCGTGGAAGTCATCTGGAACCACATCACCCGTTATCGCGGCGGTAGCGTGACCCGCCTGGTGACACAGGCCACACCACAGCCGAACGGTTCGTTCAGCCTGGTGTACTTCCAGGACCAGTTCGTGTTCCGCGACAAGATGAAGGATTACGACCCGAAAAATCCGGGCAACATCCTGTTCTACTTCAAGCAGAAAGTGACCGCGCCGGCACGTCTGGCCGGTGGTGTGCTGCTGGTTCACGAAACCCTCGATCAGGTCAAGGAGCCGCGCTCGGCGTGGGTTTACAACGCCGGTCAGCGTCGTGTGCGCCGTGCACCGCAAGTGTCCTATGACGGCCCGGGTACTGCAGCCGACGGCCTGCGTACTTCCGACAACCTGGACATGTTCAATGGTGCACCGGATCGTTACGACTGGAAGCTCGAAGGCAAGAAAGAGATGTACATCGGCTCCGATGCCTACAAGCTCGACGATCCGAAGCTCAAGTACGCCGACATCATCAAGGCCGGTCACATCAACCAGGACCTGGCTCGTTACGAGTTGCGCCGTGTGTGGCATGTGGTTGCAACCCTGAAGGAAGGCCAGCGTCATATCTACGCCAAGCGTGACTTCTACATTGACGAAGACACCTGGCAAGCAGCGGTCATCGACCATTACGACGGTCGCGGTCAACTGTGGCGCGTCGCCGAGGCCCACGCCGAGAACTACTACGACAAGCAAGTGCCGTGGTATGCCCTCGAAGCCTTGTATGACCTGCAATCGGGACGTTACCTGGCGCTGGGCATGAAGAACGAAGAGAAGTCGGCTTATGACTTCGGCTTCACTGCCACCACCAGCGACTTCACCCCGGCCGCCTTGCGTCAGGATGGTGTTCGCTAAGGTGAACTGAGTAGAGGCCGCACCCTCTGAAAACGCCCCGACTGGTTCGGGGCGTTTTTTTTGTTTGTAGACTTTTTGTAGCCATTTGTAGCAACTACCTTCATTCCCTATCCGTTTACGGCTAGTCTGCGGACATCTGCAACGCCGCCACCCGCAATTCAAACAAGAGCCGGCTATGACTGATTTGTCTACATCCCCAGGTTCTGCAAACATCGCCGTCGCGACACTCGACGGGCGCTTCTTCCGCCCGCCGTTGCCCGACGGCCATGTGCTGCGTCCACGTTTGTGCGAACGACTGAGTGCCGGGCTCGGCGGCAGGTTATTGCTGGTCAGCGCACCGGCAGGGTTCGGCAAGAGTTCGTTGGCGGTGGAGTTTTGTCAGGGGTTGCCGGCGCATTGGCAAAGTCTCTGGCTGGGGTTGAGCCCGCGCGACAGTGACCCGGGGCGTTTTCTCGAGCGCCTGCTGGAAGGTCTTCAGGACTATTTCCCGCATCTGGGCAGGCAATCCCTCGGGCTGTTGAAAATGCGCCAGCGCCATCAGCCGTTCGCGTTCGAAGAGTGGCTGGACGGCCTGCTTGACGAACTGGCCGTGCACCTGTCTACAGCGACGCCATTACTGCTGGTGCTGGATGATTACCATCTGGCCCAAGGGCCGGTGCTGGACCGCTGCCTGCAGTTTTTCCTCAATCATCTTCCCGATGGCTTGCTGGTGATGGTCACCAGTCGCCAACGTCCCGACTGGCATCTGGCGCGGCTGCGGCTGTCACGGCAACTACTTGAGTTGCATGAACAGGATCTGCGCCTGACCCACGACGAAGCCTTGAGCCTGCTTGATCGCCACAGCAGTTCCTTGCGTGGCGAAGCGCTGGAAAACCTGATCCAGCGCAGCGAAGGCTGGGTCGCGGGGTTGCGCTTCTGGCTGCTGGCCGCCTCCGAGGCAGGCACCGATGGCGCGCTGCCGCAATCGTTGCACGGTGGGGAAGGGCTGATCCGCGATTATCTGCTCGAAGAAGTCATCGATTGCCTGCCTGCCGAGGTCCAGTCGTTCCTCTACGACACGGCACCCCAGGAACGATTTTGCAGCGAACTGTGCGACGCCGTTCGCGACGCCCATGACAGCGGGGAGATCCTGCGCTTCCTGCTTGCCCACCAGGTGTTCCTGGTGCCACTGGACGAGCATGGCCATTGGTATCGTTACCACCACCTGTTTTCCGATCTGTTGCGCACACGGCCTGCTTCCCAGTCGATGGTGCCGGCCGCCAGCCTGCACTTGCGTGCCTGCCGCTGGTTCAATGCCCAGGGATTGCTCGATGAGGCCGTGGAGCAGGCCTTGCGTGCCGGTCACCTGGACGTCGCGGCGAACCTGGTGCAGAACCTCTCCGAAGAGCAACTGCTGGCCGAGCAGAACGTCGGCATGTTGCTGCGCTGGAAAATGGACTTGCCTGACAGCTTGCTGATCAGCACGCCGCGACTGATTGTGCTCTATAGCTGGGCGCTGGGGATGGCTTGCCAGCTGGATGCCGCCGAGGAACTGGCCAGCCATTTGAGCCGTTTCCTGCCTGCGCCGTCGGCCACCGCCCAGAAGTCCATGCTCGCTCAATGGCTGGCGTTGAGCGGCATCATTGCCCGTGGGCGCGGCAACCGCGAACTGACGCTGCAGTACTGCCGCGAAGCGTTGGACAGTCTTCCGTCCAAGCGTTACGGCCAGCGCCTGATGTGCCTCTCGACCCTGTCCAACCTGGCCATTGCCGACGGTGATTTGTGGCGGGCGCGGGGGCTGAACCGCGAATCGCTGGAGCTGGCGCAACGGGTCGGCAACCCGTTGTTCGAAGCGCTGGCGCACTACGACCGCGCCCGGGTTCTGCAAGCGCGCGGAGAAATCTGTCGGGCGCTGGAGGAGGTCCGTCAGGGGATGCAACGCCTGCAGAGCTTGTCTGCGCAGCGGCTGTATGCAGTTCGAGCCCGGCTGACCTTGTATGAAGGCTTTCTGCTGGCCCTGCGCATGCAGCCGCAGGCGGCGCGGCTGCGATTGCAGGCCGGTTTGAGCGAGGCGCGCGCCTGTCGTGACATCAGCGTGCTGATCGGCCATTGTGTGATTGCCAGGCTGGAAGGCAGCAGCGGCGAGTTCGCCAAAGCCTTTGCCGAACTTGCTGAAGCTGAACGGCTCATGCACATCTGGGACGTGCCACCCATCTACTACCTGGCCATGATCACCCTGGTCAAATGTGAACTCTGGCTGGTCCAGGGGCGCACCGATCTGGCCGAAGCCTGGCTGTCGCGCCTGGGGCAGACCTATAACGGCGAAAACGGGGCGGCACCACCGGAATTCCACCCGCAATTGCCGCTGCATATCGAATTGCAACAAGCCTTGCTCGACGTCATCCAGGGCCAACCGATGCTGGCCGAAGGGCGTTTGAATGCGCTGCTCGAACATGGCCAGCAAAGCGGCCGGCAGATGCTCAGTGCCATGGCGTTGACCCAGAAAGTGGCGTTATTGCTGGGCAGCGGAAGGGAGCCGGAAGCCCGCAAGGCACTGGCTCAGGCGCTGGATGCTGCTGGCGGAGGGGCGCTGCAACCCTTTGAGGGCCTGCTGGCCGAGCATCCGGACTGGTTGCGCGGGCAGCTTCAACAGTGTCCGCCAACCCCTGTTTCCCTGAGCCTCAGTGAAAAGCTGCCGGCATTGACTGCCCGCCCCGGACCGGAATCCTGCGCGGCTGCGGAGCAGCTCAGCACGCGGGAATTGGCGGTCCTGCGATTGATCGCCCAGGGCTGTTCGAACCAGGAAATCAGCGATCAGCTGTTTATTTCCTTACACACGGTCAAGACCCACGCCAGCCACATCAACAGCAAACTCGGGGTCGAGCGGCGCACGCAGGCCGTGGCGCGGGCCAAGGAATTGGGGGTGCTGGGTTAAGGATTTTTCACGTTACACATCGCGGCCATTGGCTGGATACTCAATTGTGCGAAAATCGCTCGTCCCCGTTTATCGAGCAGGCCCCGATGTCCCAGCAACCCACCCTCATCCGCGAAACCTTCCCCGTCGGTCCTTTGCAGTGCAACTGCACGATCATCGGCGATCCGGTGACGAAAAAGGCCATCGTCGTCGATCCGGGTGGCAATCATGAACTGATCCTGGCGCGTCTCGATGCCCTGGGGCTGAAAGTGGTCAGCATCATTCACACCCATGCGCACCTCGATCATTTCCTGGCTTCCGGTCAACTCAAGGAGAAAACCGGCGCGACGCTGCATCTGCACAAGGAAGACCAGTTTCTGTGGGACAACCTGGAAATGCAGTGCCAGATGTTCGGCGTTCCTTATACCCCGGTGCCGTCCCCGGATCGCTGGCTGGCCGATGATGAAGAACTGGCCTGCGGATGTGGCGTGGCGCTGCACACGCCGGGTCATACGCCAGGCTCCATGAGCTTCTGGTTTTCCGAGGCCAAGTTGCTGATTGCCGGTGATACGCTGTTTCGTCGCGGCGTCGGGCGCACGGATTTGTGGGGGGGCGACCAGGCCACCATCGTGCGTTCGATAAAGCAGCGTTTGTACACCCTCGACGAAGAGGCGACGGTGGTGACCGGGCATGGTCCGGATACCCGTCTGGGCGACGAAATGCGCGAGAACCCCTTTGTTCGGGGCTGATTTGTAACATTCGGAATTTTTACCCATTAACATGATCCAACGCCCGCAAAGGCTGATGCCTTGGCCCGTTGCACCACAGAATGCAAAAAAGTAGGAGCTTTACATGTTCACCACGCGTCGTTTGATTATTGTCGCTACGGCTGTGGCCGTTTTGTCCGGTTGCGCCTCGCCTAACCCTTACGGTGGTCAAGGCCAGGCCCAGGGCCAGGCGGATAGCGGCTCCGAAGGCATGAGCAAGACCGCGAAATACGGTGGCCTCGGCGCTCTGGCCGGTGCGCTGGCCGGTGCTGCGATCAACCACGATAACCGTGGCAAGGGTGCACTGATCGGTGCTGCGGTGGTCGGTGCTTCTGCCGCCGGCTACGGCTACTACGCCGATCAACAAGAGAAAAAGCTGCGCGCCAGCATGGCCAACACCGGTGTTGAAGTGCAGCGCCAGGGCGACCAGATCAAGCTGATCATGCCGGGCAACATCACGTTCGCTACCGATTCGGCGAATATTGCCCCAGGTTTCTATCAGCCGCTGAACAACCTGGCGGGCTCGCTGAAAGAGTTCAACCAGAACCAGATCGAGATCGTCGGCTATACCGACAGCACCGGCAGTCGCCAGCACAACATGGACCTGTCCCAACGTCGTGCCCAGAGCGTGGCAACCTACCTGACCTCGCAAGGTGTCAGCGGTGCCAACCTGAGCGCTCGCGGTGCCGGCCCGGATGGCCCGGTTGCCAGCAACGCTGACGTCAATGGCCGTGCGCAGAACCGCCGTGTCGAGGTTAACCTCAAGGCGATTCCGGGCCAGCAGTATGGTGCCCAGCAACAAGGTCAGGTTCAGCAGTACCCTTGATCGTCTGATTGAACCCCAGGCGTAAAAAGGCCCGCCCGATCCTCTACAGATCGGGCGGTTTTTTTTGTCGTCAGTTCCGGCCCCATCGTCGGAACGCCGCCTGGAGCAAGCTCGCTCCCACAGGGTTCTGGGTCGACCTCGGAAACTGTGGGAGCGGGCTTGCCCGCGAAGAGGCCAGTGTGGGCAGCAGAGATACAGGATCAGAAACAAAAAAGCCCCCGGACAATTACCTGTCCGGGGGCTTTTGCGTGCGGGCCTGCTTACTTCTTCAGGCCGTAATGCTCATCGAGCATGCCCGGCGCGTTCGGGGCTTTCGGTGCGTAGTCGCGAGGCGGTTCCTGATTGCGTGGCGGCGTCAGGCGCTCCCGTGGAGCCTGAGCTGCATCGGCGTGCAGGGAGGCCAGCAGGCGTTGGCGAGTCTGTTCGTCCAGGGCCAGGCGGTTGGCGCCCTCGGCGAGATGGTCCTGCACTTCCTGATAGCTCTGAGTCAGTTTCTTGACCAGTGTCGCGGTGCTGTTGAAGTGGGTCACCACCTCGTTCTGATAACTGTCGAAACGTTCCTGAATATCGTCCAGCTGACGCTGCGTGCGGCTCGGCGCGGCGTTCGGTGCAACGCGGGCGATCAGGAACCCAATGGCGACACCCACAACCAGGGCAAGAGTCGGTAACAACCAAACTAAGAGCGAGTGTTCCACGAGTCCTTCCTCTATAAACGGCTTTGCTTTACGTTAACGGCTCGAACCTGCGCTGTATACCGCGATTCACTCGCAATAGACAGCCACAGACAATTTGCTAGACGAGTCGACCCGATTCGAGGTCACGGAGTTCCTTCCTTGCTTATGCGTGAAACCCCTGTAGTGATTGATGGCCCTGTTGGCCAACTGGAAGCTCTTTATCTGGATAATGAGCAGCCTCGCGGCCTGGCACTGATCTGCCATCCGAATCCGGTGCAGGGCGGCACCATGCTCAACAAAGTGGTCTCGACCCTGCAGCGCACTGCGCGCGATGCAGGCTTGATCACCCTGCGCTTCAACTACCGTGGCGTCGGCGCCAGCGAAGGCTCCCACGACATGGGCACCGGTGAAGTCGATGATGCCCAGGCTGTCGCCGAATGGTTTCGCGCCAGACACCCGCAATTGCCGCTGACCCTGTTCGGTTTCTCCTTCGGCGGTTTTGTTGCCGCGAGTCTCGGCGGACGCCTTGAGGCCAAGGGTGAGCAGGTCGAGCACCTGTTCATGGTCGCGCCGGCAGTCATGCGTCTCGGCGCTCAGGACCCACTGCCACAGCAGGGCGAACTGACCCTGATCCAGCCGGAAACCGATGAAGTGATCGATCCGCAGCTGGTTTACGAATGGTCCGACAAGCTCGAACGCCCCCATGAGCTGCTGAAAGTGGCAGAATGCGGACACTTTTTTCATGGCAAGCTGACCGATCTCAAGGATCTGATCCTGCCGCGTCTCTCGAATTGATTGCAGTCTGACAAGCGATTACCCATGACGACTCGTACCCGTATCCTCACCGGCATCACCACCACCGGCACGCCGCACCTGGGCAACTACGCTGGCGCCATCCGCCCGGCGATCGTCGCCAGCCGTGACAGCAATGCCGATTCGTTCTACTTCCTGGCCGACTACCACGCCCTGATCAAGTGCGATGACCCGCTGCGCATCCAGCGCTCGCGTCTGGAAATCGCCGCGACCTGGCTGGCCGGTGGCCTGGATGTCGATCGCGTGACCTTCTACCGCCAGTCCGACATCCCGGAAATCCCCGAACTGACCTGGCTGCTGACCTGCGTTGCCGCCAAGGGCCTGCTCAATCGCGCCCACGCCTACAAGGCTTCGGTGGACAAGAACGTCGAGACCGGTGAAGACCCGGACGCCGGCATCACCATGGGCCTGTACAGCTACCCGGTGCTGATGGCCGCGGACATCCTGATGTTCAATGCGCACAAGGTGCCGGTCGGTCGTGACCAGATCCAGCACGTGGAAATGGCGCGGGACATCGGTCAGCGCTTCAACCATCTTTTTGGCCAGGGCAAAGAGTTCTTCACCATGCCCGAGGCGTTGATCGAAGAGAGCGTCGCCACCTTGCCGGGCCTGGATGGCCGCAAGATGTCGAAGAGCTACGACAACACCATTCCGCTGTTCAGCAGCGCCAAAGAAATGAAGGATGCGATTTCACGGATCGTCACCGACTCCCGCGCGCCGGGCGAAGCCAAGGATCCGGACAATTCACACCTGTTCACCTTGTTCCAGGCGTTCGCCACCCCGGCGCAGTCCGACGAGTTCCGCAGCGAACTGTTGCAGGGTCTGGGTTGGGGCGAGGCGAAGAGTCGTCTGTTCCAGCTACTGGACAACGAATTGGGCGAGTCCCGCGAGCGTTATAACCTGTTGATCGAGCGCCCGGCGGATCTGGAAGACATCCTGCAACACGGCGCGAAAAAGGCCCGCGCGGTGGCGACACCCTTCCTCAACGAACTGCGTGAAGCGGTAGGCCTGCGCTCCTTCGTTGCCCAGACTCAAGTGGCTGCGACCACCAAGAAGAAAGTCGTGAAGGCTGCGCGGTTTGTCAGCTTCCGTGAAGACGACGGCAGTTTCCGCTTCCGTCTGCTGGCGGCCGATGGCGAACAACTGCTGCTGTCGCGCAACTTCGCCGACGGTAAAACCGCGGGGCAGGTGACCAAGCAACTGCAAGCGGGCCAGGATCTGGACGTGCGCAGTGAAGATCTGGGCTTCAGCGTCTGGCTCGAAGGTCAATGCGTTGCCGACAGCCCGACCTTCGCCGACAGCGCCGCACGCGACGCGGCTATCGAGGCCTTGCGCATTGCCCTGACGCCGATTCAGGAATAATCAACGGCTCGGCCCGACCAAGGGCCGATTGCCATTCCTGCGGGCCGTCGCTACAGTGTCGGCCCGTTTTTGTTGCCTTGCTAACGAATTATGACGCCCCTAGAACGATATCAAGCTGATCTGAAACGCCCGGAATTCTTCCATGACGCCGCGCAGGAAACCGCCGTGCGTCATTTGCAGCGCCTGTACGACGATCTGGTCGCGGCCGAGCAAAACAAGCCGGGCCTGCTGGGCAAGTTGTTTGGCAAGAAGGATCAGACCCCGGTCAAGGGCCTGTATTTCTGGGGCGGCGTAGGTCGCGGCAAGACTTACCTGGTGGACACCTTCTTCGAAGCGTTGCCCTTCAAGGAAAAGACCCGTACGCACTTCCACCGCTTCATGAAGCGCGTGCACGAAGAGATGAAGACCCTGGGCGGCGAGAAAAACCCGCTGACCATCATTGCCAAGCGCTTCGCCACCGAAGCCCGGGTCATCTGCTTCGATGAATTCTTCGTCTCCGACATCACCGACGCCATGATCCTCGGCACGCTGATGGAAGAACTGTTCAAGAACGGTGTGACCCTGGTCGCCACCTCGAACATCGTGCCGGACGGCCTGTACAAGGACGGCCTGCAGCGCGCGCGCTTCCTGCCGGCCATTGCGCTGATCAAGCAGAACACCGAGATCGTCAACGTCGACAGCGGCGTCGACTATCGTCTGCGTCACCTCGAACAAGCCGAGCTGTTCCACTATCCACTCGACGAAGCTGCCAACGAAAGCCTGCGCAAGAGCTTCCGTGCGCTGACACCGGAATGCACGGCGGCGGTCGAAAATGACGTGCTGATGATCGAGAACCGTGAAATCCGTGCCCTGCGCACCTGCGATGACGTGGCCTGGTTCAACTTCCGCGAACTATGCGACGGCCCACGCAGCCAGAACGACTACATCGAGCTGGGCAAGATCTTCCACGCCGTGTTGCTCAGCGATGTCGAGCAGATGAGCGTCACCACCGACGACATCGCCCGACGCTTCATCAACATGGTCGACGAGTTCTACGACCGCAACGTGAAGCTGATCATTTCTGCCGAGGTCGAGCTTAAGGATCTGTACACCGGCGGTCGCTTGAATTTCGAATTCCAGCGAACCTTGAGTCGTCTGCTGGAAATGCAGTCCCACGAATTCCTGGCCCGGGCGCACAAGCCGTAGGACAGTTTGGAAAATAAAAAGGAGGCCTGCGATTGCAGGCCTTTTTTGTACGCCGAAGATCAAAAGATCGCAGGCTTCGCCAGCTCCTACAGGTACACACCATTCTGTAGGAGCTGGCGAAGCCTGCGATCTTTTAAGCTGCCTGCTGAAACTGCTGCCGATACTGGTTCGGCGACAACTCCGTGTGTTGGCGGAACAGCCGCGCAAAGAAGCTCGCATCGTCGTAGCCGACTTCGTAACTGATGGTCTTGATGCTCTTGCGGCTGCCGGACAGCAAGCCCTTGGCGGTTTCGATGCGCAGGCGTTGCAGGTAATGCAGTGGCTTGTCGCCGGTGGCGGTCTGGAAGCGGCGCATGAAGTTGCGGATGCTCATGCCGTGTTCGCGGGCGACGTCTTCGAAGCGGAACTTGTCGGCGAAGTGTTCTTCGAGCCAGTGCTGGATCTGCAGGATGATCACGTCCTGGTGCAGCTTCTGGCCACCAAACCCGATGCGTCCAGGCGCGTAGCTGCGTTGCACCTCATACAGAATGTCCCGCGCTACGGCCTGGGACACATTGGCGCCGCAGAAGCGCTCGATCAGGTAGATGTACAAATCGCACGCCGAGGTGGTGCCGCCAGCGCAGTACAGGTTATCGGCGTCGGTCAGGTGCTTGTCCTGATTGAGCTGGACCTGGGGGAAGCGTTCGGCGAAGGCATTGAAGAAGCGCCAGTAGGTGGTCGCTTCCTTGCCATTGAGCAGCCCGGCTTCGGCCAGCCAGAAAACACCGGTGGCCTCGCCGCACAGTACGGCACCGCGCGCATGTTGCTGGCGCAACCAGGGCAGGACTTGCGGGTAACGTTTGCAGAGACTGTCGAAATCGTCCCAGAACGCGGGAAGAACGATGATGTCGGCGTTTTCCAGCCCGCCATCCACTGGAATCAGCACATCGCTGAAGGTGTTGACCGGTTTGCCATCGGGGCTGACCAGGCGGGTTTCGAACGCCGGTGTCAGGCCATGGCCCAGCTGTTTGCCGTAGCGCAGGCTGGCGAGGTGGAAGAAATCCTTGGCTTGCATGAGGGTGGAAGCGAAAACCCGGTCAATGGCCAGGATGCTGACGCGCCGCAGGGGCGTGGAGGCTTGGTTAGACATAATTCAACTTTATTTTTATAGGGGGAAGTGGTCACCAGACGGCTGGATCGTCTTATTTTTTGTCGGATGTGTCCAGTGTCCTGTATCGGAAGCGAGGCTTAGGCTCTGACGGTCAATTCCTTCTAATAACAAAGAAAAGGTGTCGCATGATCCCCAGAACCCTGTTCAGTTCCGAGCACGAGCTTTTCCGCGACAGTGTGCGAACGTTCCTCGAAAAAGAGGCGGTGCCGTTCCATGGGCAATGGGAAAAACAGGGCTATATCGACCGCAAACTGTGGAACAAGGCAGGGGAGGCGGGGATGCTGTGCTCACACTTGCCGGAGGAGTACGGCGGTCTGGGGGCGGACTTTCTCTACAGTGCGGTGGTGATCGAAGAAGTGGGGCGACTTGGCCTGACCGGCATCGGTTTTTCCCTGCATTCGGACATCGTGGCGCCGTACATCCTGCATTACGGCAGTGAAGCGCTGAAGCACAAATACCTGCCGAAGCTGGTGTCCGGCGAGATGGTTACCGCGATCGCCATGACTGAACCGGGCGCCGGTTCCGATCTGCAAGGGGTGAAAACCACGGCCGTGCTCGATGGCGATGAGTATGTGATCAACGGCTCCAAGACTTTTATCACCAACGGCTACCTGGCCGATCTGGTGATCGTCGTCGCCAAGACCGATCCGAAGGCCGGCGCGAAGGGCACCAGTTTGTTTCTGGTGGAAGCCAATACGCCAGGCTTCGACAAGGGCAAGCGCCTGGAAAAGGTCGGGATGAAAGCCCAGGACACCTCGGAGCTGTTCTTCCAGGACGTACGTGTACCCAAGGAAAACCTGCTGGGCCAGGCCGGGATGGGCTTTGCCTACCTGATGCAGGAATTGCCCCAAGAGCGCCTGACGGTGGCCATTGGCGGGCTGGCTTCAGCTGAAGCGGCGCTGCAATGGACGCTGGACTACACCCGCGAGCGCAAGGCGTTCGGCAAGTCGATCGCGGATTTCCAGAATACCCGGTTCAAACTGGCGGAAATGGCCACGGAAATCCAGATCGGCCGGGTCTTCGTCGACCGCTGCCTGGAACTGCACCTGCAAGGCAAGCTCGACGTGCCAACGGCAGCGATGGCCAAGTACTGGGGCACCGACCTGCAATGCAAGGTGCTCGACGAGTGTGTGCAGTTGCACGGTGGTTACGGGTTCATGTGGGAGTACCCGATCGCGCGGGCATGGGCGGATGCGCGGGTGCAGCGGATCTATGCCGGGACGAACGAGATCATGAAGGAGATCATCGCCAGGTCATTGTAGGAGCGAGCTTGCTCGCGATGGTCGTCAACGATAACGTTGAAAACCTGACACCCAACGGTGTGCTCAGGTTTTTCGCGAGCAGGCTCGCTCCTACAGGTGGGGGTTATGGAGCAGGATTCGGGTGATCCTTGTGAATCGCCTCAATCCCTTCCATTACCTCCTCCGACAATTTCAGATCAAAACTGGCGATGTTGCTCTCCAGTTGCTCCATCGTGGTCGCGCCGATGATGTTGCTGGTCACGAACGGCTGCTGCGTCACGAATGCCAGGGCCATTTGCGCCGGGTCCAGGCCGTGCTCGCGAGCCAGCGCCACGTAACGGCTGCAGGCTGCTTGCGACTGCGCGTTGAAATAGCGGCTGAAGCGGCTGTAGAGGCTCAGGCGACCTTTTGGCGGGCGGGCGCCACCTTCGTACTTGCCTGAAAGGAAGCCGAACGCCAGCGGCGAATAGGCGAGCAGGCCGCACTGCTCGCGGATGGCGATTTCCGCCAGGCCGACTTCAAAGCAGCGGTTGAGCAGGTTGAACGGGTTCTGGATCGACACGGCACGCGGCCAGCCTCGGGCTTCGGCCAGGGCCAGAAAGCGCATGGTGCCCCATGGCGTCTCGTTGGACAGGCCGATGTGGCGAATCTTGCCGGCGCGGACCTGTTCGTCCAGCGCTTCGAGGGTGTCCTCCAGCGGGGTCAGGTTGGCCTCGATCTTGTGCTTGTAGCCGAGTTGACCGAAGAAGTTGGTGCTGCGCTCCGGCCAGTGCAACTGGTACAGGTCGATGTAGTCGGTTTGCAGGCGCTTGAGGCTGGCATCAACCGCCTCAGTAATGTGTTGGCGATTGTGGCGCAGGTTTTTATCGCGGATGTAGTCGATAGTGTTGCCGGGGCCGGCGATCTTGCTGGCCAGGATCCAGTCGGCGCGGTCGCCGCGGCTCTTGAAGTAATTGCCGATGTAGCGTTCGGTGGTGGCGTAGGTTTCAGCCTTGGGTGGCACCGGGTACATCTCGGCGGTGTCGATGAAGTTGATTCCGGCGCTCTTGGCCCGCTCGATCTGGGCGAAGGCGTCTGCCTCGCTGTTTTGCTCGCCCCAGGTCATGGTTCCGAGGCAGAGGGCACTCACGTTCAGATTGGTTCGGCCTAGCTGGCGATAGTCCATCGGGTGCTCCTTGGGCAAAACAATCATAAAAGCAGGTTGAATTATTTTTCGCAATCTGCATAATTGCGCACCTCTTTCTGCAGTGGAAGTGATGCGCCGCCGCCGAAGAATCTTGCCGTTGAACGGACGCGCCGACCCGAGCCCCCGAAAGCGTCTGTATCCGGCTGCCTTTGACTTGTCAAAGTACGCACTATTCAGTAAGATCCGCCGTCTAATTTACAGGGCGGCCCCTGAGGCTATAAAGAATGAAAACTTTTACTGCTAAACCGGAAACAGTAAAGCGCGACTGGTTTGTCGTCGACGCTGCTGGTCAGACCCTGGGTCGTCTGGCCACCGAAATCGCGAGCCGTCTGCGTGGCAAGCACAAGCCTGAGTACACTCCTCACGTTGACACCGGCGACTACATCGTCGTAATCAACGCTGAGCAGATCCGTGTTACCGGTGCTAAAACCACTGACAAAATGTACTACTCCCACTCCGGTTTCCCGGGCGGCATCAAGTCGATCAACTTTGAAAAGCTGATCGCCAAGGCCCCTGAGCGCGTGATCGAGACCGCGGTCAAAGGCATGCTGCCTAAGAACCCGCTGGGTCGCGACATGTACCGTAAGCTGAAAGTCTATGCGGGCGCTGCACACCCACATACTGCTCAGCAGCCCCAAGAACTGAAGTTTTAACGGAATAGTACATTATGTCGGCGACTCAAAATTACGGCACTGGCCGTCGCAAGACCGCAACCGCACGCGTTTTCCTGCGTCCGGGTACTGGTAACATCTCCATCAACAACCGTTCGCTGGATAATTTCTTCGGCCGCGAAACTGCCCGCATGGTAGTTCGTCAGCCGCTGGAATTGACTGAGACTGTCGAGAAGTTCGACATCTACGTCACCGTGATCGGCGGTGGTGTAAGTGGTCAAGCTGGCGCAATCCGCCACGGCATCACTCGCGCTCTGATGGACTACGACGAGACTCTGCGCAGCGCCCTGCGTAAAGCCGGCTTCGTAACCCGCGATGCTCGTGAAGTTGAACGTAAGAAAGTCGGTCTGCGTAAAGCGCGTAAGCGTCCGCAGTACTCGAAGCGTTAATTCGCTTTCACGTTCAAAAAAGAACGCCCAGTTTCCTCACGGAGCTGGGCGTTTTTTTGTGTCTGCGATTTATCAAAGAATTGCGCTGTGACAACTTGCCACATCCGCAGGCGCCCTATACTACAAGGCTTGGGGATGATGGGCTCCGGTAATTACCTTGTCAGAATTGGGGCTTTTCATTACCATTCGGCAAAATTTTTATAAGTACATAGATTTACTTAGTAGACGCCTGATTTAACAGGCCACAAAGCTGATGGAGAGGACTGAATGAGCAATGACGGCGTGAATGCAGGCCGGCGTCGCTTCTTGGTAGCAGCCACATCCGTGGTGGGTGCTGCAGGAGCGGTGGGGGCTGCGGTCCCGTTCGTGGGGTCATGGTTTCCCAGTGCCAAGGCGAAAGCCGCAGGTGCACCGGTGAAAGTGAATGTCAGCAAAGTCGAGCCAGGCCAGCAGATGATTGCTGAGTGGCGCGGCCAGCCGGTGTTCATCGTCCGCCGTACGCCGGAAATCCTGGGGAATCTGAAGAAGATCGAGGGTCAGCTTGTTGACCCGACCTCCAAGAACTCGACACAACCGACTTACGTTGATCCGGAAACCCGTTCGATCAAACCTGAGGTTCTGCTGCTGATCGGTATCTGCACGCACCTGGGTTGCTCGCCGACCTTCCGTCCCGAAGTGGCACCTGCGGATCTGGGGAAAGACTGGGTAGGCGGTTATTTCTGCCCTTGCCACGGTTCCCACTACGATCTGGCTGGTCGCGTCTACAAGTCGCAACCTGCGCCTTTGAACCTGCCAGTTCCCCCGCATTCCTATGAGACCGACGACATCATTGTCATTGGCGTCGATACGGAGAAGGCGTGATGAGCAAATTCATGGATTGGGTTGATGCACGCTTTCCCGCAACCAAGATGTGGGAAGACCATCTCAGCAAGTATTACGCTCCGAAGAACTTCAACTTCTTCTATTTCTTTGGCTCCCTGGCGCTGCTCGTTCTGGTCAATCAGATCGTTACCGGCGTCTGGCTGACCATGAGCTATAACCCGTCGGCGGAAGAGGCGTTTGCCTCCGTCGAATACATCATGCGCGACGTCGAGTACGGCTCGATCCTGCGTCTGCTGCACTCCACCGGCGCCTCTGCGTTCTTTATCGTGGTCTATCTGCACATGTTCCGTGGCCTGCTCTACGGTTCGTACCAGAAACCGCGTGAGCTGGTGTGGGTCTTCGGCATGCTGATCTATCTGGCGCTGATGGCCGAAGCCTTCATGGGTTACCTGCTGCCGTGGGGGCAGATGTCCTACTGGGGTGCCCAGGTGATCATCTCGCTGTTCGGTGCGATCCCGGTCATCGGTAACGACCTGACCCAGTGGATTCGTGGTGACTACCTGATTTCCGGTATTACCCTGAACCGCTTCTTCGCCTTGCACGTGGTTGCCCTGCCGATCGTTATCCTGGGTCTGGTGGTGCTGCACATCCTGGCGTTGCACGAAGTCGGTTCGAACAACCCGGACGGCGTGGACATCAAGAAACACAAGGACGAAAACGGCATACCGCTGGATGGCATTGCCTTCCACCCGTACTACACCGTGAAAGATATCGTCGGTGTGGTGGTGTTCCTGTTCATCTTCTGCTCGATCGTGTTCTTCTTCCCGGAAATGGGCGGTTACTTCCTCGAAAAGCCGAACTTTGAAGTGGCGAACGCCTTCAAGACCCCAGAGCACATTGCTCCGGTCTGGTACTTCACCCCGTTCTACGCCATCTTGCGCGCGATTCCGGACAAGCTCTTCGGTGTGATCGCCATGGGCGCGGCCATTGCTGTGCTGTTCGTCCTGCCATGGCTCGACCGCAGTCCGGTCAAGTCGATGCGCTACAAAGGCTGGCTGAGCAAGATCTGGCTCTGGGTGTTCTGCATCGCGTTCGTGATCCTGGGTGTGCTGGGCGTATTGGCTCCAACCCCTGAGCGTACGTTGCTGTCGCAGGTATGTACCTTCCTGTACTTCGCCTACTTCATTCTGATGCCGTTCTACACCCGGCTCGAGAAGACCAAACCGGTTCCGGAAAGGGTGACTGGCTGATGAAAAAACTATTTGCTGTATTGATGCTTGCTGCGTTGCCAGTGTTCGCTTTCGCAGCTGAGCACGGTGGCCCCGAGCTGGAAAAAGTCGACGTTGACGTTTCCGATAAAGCAGCCATGCAGGATGGTGCACGTACGTTCGCCAACTACTGCATGGGTTGCCACAGTGCCAAGTTCCAACGCTATGAGCGAGTTGCCGACGACCTGGGCATTCCCCATGAGTTGATGCTGGAGAAGCTGATGTTCACTGGCGCCAAGATCGGCGACCACATGAGCATCGGCATGCAGCCAGCGGACGCCAAGGCCTGGTTTGGCGCCGCTCCGCCGGACCTGACCCTGGTTGCTCGTGTTCGCGGTACCGACTGGCTCTACGGTTACCTGAAGTCGTTCTACGAAGATCCGTCGCGTCCATGGGGTGTGAACAACAAGGTCTTCCCGAACGTGGGCATGCCAAACGTCCTGGCCGGCCTGCAAGGTCGCCAGGTGGTTGGTTGCAAACAGGTTCAGATCGTCGAAGGCGGCAAAAAGCAATTTGATCCGCTGACCGGTACGCCATTGACTCATGAAGCGTGCGATCAACTGACCATCGTGCCGAAAAGCGGTGCTCTGACTGAAGAGCAGTTCGATGAGAAGGTCAAGAATCTGGTAACCTTCCTGGCTTACTCGGCTAACCCGGTTAAGCTGCAACATCAGCGCATCGGTACGTACGTATTGTTGTACCTGGCGTTCTTCTTCGTCTTCGCTTACCTGCTCAAGCGCGAATACTGGAAAGACGTGCACTGATAAAGCTTCAAGCTATTGCTGTTAATCGCGCGCGCCCAAGGGCGCCTCTGAAGATGTAGCGAGCCTGGTTATCCAGTCGTTACGGGAGGCGTCCTCTGGGCGCGCTCGTTTTTCCGCGTTCGATAATTTCTACAAGCGAGGAGGATCGCCATGGGCGTGACCAATCGGTTGGCCTGTTACTCCGACCCCGCCGACCACTATTCCCACCGAGTGCGCATCGTACTGGCAGAGAAGGGTGTCAGCGCCGAGATCATTTACGTGGAAGCTGGGCGTCAGCCACCTAAACTGATTGAGGTGAACCCTTACGGCAGCTTGCCCACCCTGGTCGATCGCGACCTGGCGTTGTGGGAGTCGACTGTGGTGATGGAATATCTGGATGAGCGTTACCCGCACCCGCCCTTGCTGCCGGTTTATCCTGTGGCGCGTGCCAACAGTCGTCTGCTGATTCATCGTATTCAGCGTGACTGGTGTGGCCTGGTGGATCTGATTCTGGATTCGCGGACCAAGGAGGCGGCCCGTGCCGTGGCTCGGAAAGAGTTGCGCGAAAGCCTGACGGGTGTGTCGCCACTGTTTGCCGACAAGCCGTTTTTCCTCAGTGAGGAACAAAGTCTGGTGGACTGCTGCCTACTGCCAATACTCTGGCGATTGCCGATTTTGGGTATAGAACTGCCGCGGCCTGCCAAGCCGCTGCTTGATTACATGGAGCGCTCGTTTGCGCGTGAGGCTTTCCAGGCGAGTCTGTCTGGTGTCGAACGCGATATGCGCTAAGGCTTAAGGAGCCGCTATGAACTCCAGTCGACCTTATCTGGTCCGCGCGCTCTACGAGTGGATTGTGGACAACGATTGCACCCCGCACATGCTGGTCAATTCCGAGTATCCGTCGGTCCAGGTGCCTCAGGGTTTTGCCAGTGACGGACAAATTGTCCTGAATGTGTCGCCACAGGCTGTGCGTCATCTGCACATGGACAACGAGGCGGTCAGTTTCGAGGGGCGCTTTGGTGGCGTGCCGCACACCTTGTACGTGCCAATTGCTTCGATCCTGGGTATCTACGCCCGGGAGAATGGCCAGGGCATGGTGTTCGATCTGGAATCGCCGATGGGCGAGGATGACGAGATCGAGCCCGATGACGATCTTCCACCACCCGACAGCGAGCCGCCGCGTCCAAGCGGTCGACCCAGTTTGAAGGTGGTGAAGTAATAAAAAAGGCGATCCGAAC
>NZ_JBFUID010000059.1:0-36069 GCF_056402055.1 Pseudomonas sp. P4_C4
CCCTATGAGATGAAAGGTGCTTTTTCCAATATCCAGGCCGAGCAAGTCCAAGATATCCATGAGAGGTCTCCGCAAATCAGTGAGAAGCCCGGTAAGTTTAGATTTAACGGGGTTCCCGTACTGGGCTGACCATCTCATTAGGGTGGTGGCTGTACGCGGGTTGGCGAACCGGGCAACGGCAAAACCGGCAGACCCGAAGGTCTCCCACGCACAGCTACCGAAAAAAGGCAGCCAAGTGCGATTAAAAACGCTCCGAGTTAAGCTCGAAGGTTCCTATGCCGCTGACATCGAGTCGCCAAACCCGATACGCCATTTGGGCGCGCTCGGACTTTAGGGCTCATGACAAAGGCACAGCAATGCGCAAGTGTACGGACAATTCCTAGTGTCGTGTAGGACGCGGCTTTTTCTTGAAAATTGCCTGCAGCGCTTCACTAAATTCCCGCCCATAAAAAAACCGGCCACTTGGGGCCGGTTGATATATCAATGTAATAGGGTCATCAGCCTTGCTGCAGCACCTTGAGAGCAGCCGACGCCAAAAAACCCGAACGGCTTTTCTCTTCCGGGTGGTGCAGCACGTACTCATCGATTCGGTTGAGCAGGTAGCCGGGTAGTGTGATGTTCAGCTTCTGGGCCTTGCCCAGGTATTTAGTGACGTCGATGTCCACCAGTGCCCACGCACAGCCCGCGTACTTCGGATTAGCTGCATGCAGGGTCACTTTGTTGGCAGACGGAATGGGTGAACCATCTTCGGCCAGAATCTCGAAATGGCCCTCAATGGCTTCTCGGGCCATGGCCATCGCGTCGTCCAGATCTTCCCCCGCGGAAAAGCAGCCCGGAATGTCGGGGACTTCCACGCCCCAGGCGTGCTCGTCGTCGCCCATTGAAATTGCAATTGGGTACAGCATGTTCATTGTCCTCCGAGGACTCAGCGCATCGGGCTCGTTAGAGCAGCGCCTGTTGCAAAATACTGATGGCCGTTTTCTTCAGCAGATCTTTTTTGGGATGAGGGACCGTCACCAAGCCCGGCTTGGTCGGATGCTTGAAGTGATGATGGCTGCCTCTGATACGTACCAGATACCAACCGTCCGCAATGATTTGGCTTATCAAAAATCGGCTATTCACATCACCTCCTTGTGGTGTGCTTGTGGTTACTATACCTACTAAAATATTTGAATCAACACTATAACCACCGAAATCGTCCTGGGGTCGATCGCATAGGGCGATAGGGATCGAGTCTAGGAGGGCTCTGCGGCCATGGCTTCAGGCATGGCCGAATTGAAGTGATATGTGTATTGCAAGGATTTGCCGCGCAGG
Source organism: Pseudomonas sp. P4_C4 (assembly GCF_056402055.1). Lineage (NCBI taxonomy): Bacteria > Pseudomonadati > Pseudomonadota > Gammaproteobacteria > Pseudomonadales > Pseudomonadaceae > Pseudomonas > Pseudomonas sp. P4_C4. The sequence goes on from NZ_JBFUID010000059.1 coordinate 1,315, forward strand.
CGTATGCGCGGGCAACAGGTGCGCCAATCGTCTGCCAGGAGACGAAATCCTTTACGGAGGCGAGAAAAACGCTAACAGGACAGCGACTTTATGGCGAAACACTAATTTTTTGGTGAAAAAGCCAAATTCAAGATAGCCGGTGTCGGACCGAGGCATTGTTCACTCGCCACATGTTCAGTGTCACGCTTAACGGATTGGCGTTAGCCATCGCGAGAGGTTTCTGGTCGCGGCATTGCTGATGCAAAGAAGGGACAGACGTCGCTCAGCGTCATCTGTCCTTTTTTTGACCACTGTGAAAATCACTGCGGCTTACTTTTCTTTGAGCGCCTGGCACTCAAGTATTCAAAAATAAACGAAGCAAAGCCGAACAACCCGATCATTGAAACGATCATCATTCCCAACTCTGACCTGTCCATGGTGATCTCGGGGCAAAGGGTGAGCCGGGAGAATAAGGTATCTCCCGTCCGGCTCAACGCAGCGCTATTGCTTCTTTACGAGCAGGGGCGGATCTGTACCAAAACTATACGAGCGCTTGGCCCGGCGGGTCGATTTTGCGCTGTGAGTGCAGGGTGAGCCTCGTGGCGCTATACGCCAACTGAGCTAACCTTTGGGTAGCAGGTTGGTATCCGACGAGAACAACTAGACTATGAAAAAATCAGTAAAAGCCATCGATTCCCCAGCAAAAATACTTAAAGCGGAATGGCCAAACTTAGTGTTGTGGGCTTTTTTGTTGTCGCCGATAATAATTAGATTGATCACAAACCATCGATACTCGAAAATTGATTTGTTGGCCATGTATACCACTGCTATTTCAGTGTTGTGGCTTTTGGCGATTCGATTCGCTTCGTTCAATCAGTTCAAAACTCACGTCGTTCTGCTTCCGTTCTATTTGTTGGCGGCCGTCGATCTATTCCTTGTTCTGAATTTCAATTCGAGATTAACGGCGGCCTATCTATTTATCGGTCTGAACAGCTACAAGGAAACGGGCGATTTTTTGCTGACTTATTGGCGGCCGGTGACCATTGTTTTGATAATATTCGTCGCTTTCTATGGGGTAGGGCTCATAGGCTTGTATAAGCGTGAATTTTATAAAAGCAAGGGTGTTTTTATTTTGGTAATTAGTGCCTTGCTTTTGGGGTATGGCGCGTATTTTTATAAAACAGTCAAATTCAATTCTTTCGGGAAACCTGCGGTCCTGGATCTCATTGCAAAAGATCAAAGCACGCCCGCCGGGTACTTATCGCAAGTCGGCCTCACTACTTACTTGTATTTGCAATCGGAGCAGTTTATCAAGCGGCGCCGGGAATCGGAGGTGGAAATAACCAGTGTTTCGAATGAGTCAAATATAGAAACTGTTGTTTTTGTAATCGGTGAGTCATCGCGGCCGCAAAATTGGTCTCTCTACGGATATGACAAGGAGACCACCCCGAATCTCGACAGGCTGGCAGGGATTTACAAGTTCAATCGCATGTGTACGACAGCCCCATATACTTCGGCCGCCGTTCCCTCAATGCTCAGCCTTGAGCCCATATCGGATTGGAATGCCATTGCGTCAAAAAAATCCTTGGTGGGTATATATCGCGCAGCCGGTTACATGACCTATTGGTTGTCAGTGCAGGAAGTCGATAGTTTCGGCGGAATAATTCCGCAAATAGCAGCAGAGGCACAAAGTAGTCAATATTTTGAAAGGAGCTATGACGGAGCAATGATGCCGGAATATGAAAAAATATTAAACAACGGCGCTACGCAAAAACAAGCCATATTTATCCATATCAAAGGCAGTCATTTCGAGTACTCGCGCCGGTATCCAGATGACTTCAAAAAATTCAAGCCGTCAAGCAATAGCGTAAAAGATAAAATCGCCGCGGATTATGATAATTCCATCTTGTATACGGACTGGCTGTTAAGCTCGATTATTGATCAATTGAAATTGAGTCAAAGACCATCGATATTGTTTTATTCATCGGACCATGGCGAAAATATCATGGATGATAGTCGAGGGCTGTTGGGTCATGGAATTGGCAATAAGTATGATATGTTGGTTTCGGCGTTTGTCTGGGCGTCCGATAATATTTCAAGCGAGCAAGCGCTCAAGCTTTCAAAGTTAAAGGAAAGGGAAAATCAAAGAGCTAGCATTTCGTCCTTGTCGCATACGCTTTTGAATATCACTGGCATTCTCACGAGTGAATACAAGAGTTCGAATGATTTGCTAAGTGATGATTTTGTGACATCGAAATGTCCACACCTGCTCGGCTCAGAATATGTTCCAACGTTTGATTTTGATGCGCGTTAGACCGGCCAGATCGTTTTCCGACGGGGCAACATGAAGTGGCGTGGCGGTATGGCGAAGGGAGGATTTGGTCTGCCGCTAGATGGTGAGACTAAACGTCCCCCAATGTGTCCCTCAACTCGTTGACGATGCGTACGGACGCTGCTGGAAGCTTTGAAAATAGTGGAGCGGGTGAAGGGAATCGAACCCTCGTTATCAGCTTGGGAAGCTGGAGTAATGCCATTATACGACACCCGCTCAGAGCGGTGACTTTGTACCAGATGTGCGCGTGGAAATGAAGTTTTTCTTTGCGTCAGACGGGTTTAGCCCAGGTTAAACCTTGCCCGGACCGCATGGCGGTCGTTCGCGGGCAAGCCTCGCTCCTACAGAAATGCGATTAACGCTGCGGGGCGAAGCTTGCTCGCGATGACTCTATTTCAGATTGCCAATGCATGGTGGTCCTGGACGTAGTGGTAACGCGGTCGGCTTTCGTGTTGTGAAGGTTTCAGGAAGCCCATCAGTGCGTTGCGGCTGTCTCGGCAGGCGGCTTTGTGCTCCATGTCGAGAAAGTGGCCGGTGGCCTGGAGGGTGCTGAATGTGCTGTGTTGCACGTGGCTGGCGAACAACCGGGCGTCGGCGGCGGCGGTGTATTCATCCCATTCGCCGTTGAGGAACAGCACTGGCACGTCGATTTTTTTCGCCGCGTGCAGGTAGCACTGGCGGTCGCTGTGCAGCACGTCGTTGATGTGGAAGTGCATCTGCCCGTACTCATGTTCGGCCAGGGAGCTGACGTGGCGATAGTTGAAGCGCTTGAACAACGACGGCAGGTGTTTGCCGATGGTGTCGTTCACCAGGTGTCCGACCCGGTCGCGGTCCAGGTTGCCGAGGTGTTCGACGCCGCGCTCGAGGTAGTCGAGCATGTGTGCGTTGATCACCGGAGAGAACGAGCTGATCACGGCTTTTTCGATGCGCCGTGGTCGTTGCGACAACGCCATCATGGTCGCGGCGCCACCCCAGGAAAACGACAGCACGTGCTCGGCGGCGAAGTGGTCGATCAGCTCAAGCAGGATCTGCCCTTCGATTTCCTTTGTGAGCATTTTCTCATGCAGGTTGTGGGCTTTTGACCGGCCCGCGTAGGGCTGGTCGTAGCAGACGACGTTGAACTGCGGATGGAGGTTTTTCACGGTCTGTGCAAACGACGCAGTCGTGGCCATCGAGCCGTTGACCAAGATAATGGTCTTCTCTGCGGCGTCTGCGCGATAGAACTCCGTGTAAACCCGATACTGACCCTGTATATCCAGCACAGCGATTTCTGGCCTCATGTCATAAGACTCCTGGCAAGCGGGTATGCGCGCAAATAGAGATTGCACGAGCTTTGTGACAGGTAGGCATACGCCTGGAATTTGAGAGGCCCATGTCGATCCATTGCAGTCCGGTCGACGGGTATTGTTATTGGCGGGCAGTCTGCCGGATGAGGCCGGAACCCTTGGGTTCCTATCGGCAAAAAGTTTCTTAGAAGTATGGGGTGACTCATCGGTCACATTTCGGCCGACGTCCTGATTCAAGCAGGGGGCACGTCATCGCGCAAGTGCTGTTGGTAAATTGTTCTACAACTTCTGCTCAGCGGTCGCGTGTTTAGACCGATCCGATCTCTTCATCGGTCATTGGGCGGTATTCGCCCGGTTCCAACGTGTCATCGAGCACCAACGGCCCCATGCGTTCGCGGTGCAGGCGCATCACCTTGTTATTGAAGTGGCCGAACATGCGCTTGACCTGGTGATAACGGCCCTCGACGATGCTCAGGCGTGCGCATTTTGCCCCGAGCAGCTCTAGCCCGGCCGGTTGCGTGGTGAGGTCTTCGAAGGCGAAGTACAGCCCTTCGCTGAACTTGATCGCGTATTCGGGGCCGATGTCCTGTTCGGTTTCGACGTAATAGACCTTGGGCAGTTTGGTCTGTGGTTGGGTCAAGCGTCGCGACCAGCTGCCGTCGTTGGTGATCAGCATCAGACCGGTAGTATTGAAATCCAGGCGTCCGGCGATGTGCAGTTCTTCCTTGTCCGGTTCATGAATCAGGTCGAGCACGGTCGGGTGCTGCGGGTCCTTGGTAGCGCTGACGCAACCGGCAGGTTTGTGCAGCATGAAGTGGCGCAGGGGTTTACCGACTTGCAGCACGTCGTTGTCGACTTCGACGCGGCTGAATTCGCGGACTTCGCTGTGCGGGTCGCTGACGACTTTTCCGTCAACCCTGACGCGTTTTTCCACCAGCAACAGGCGTACCTGCTTACGGTTGAAGCACGGCAGATTGCTGAGGAAACGGTCGACGCGCATGACTAAGGATCAGTGAGGAAAGGGGCGCGCATCTTACTAGAACGATTCGGGCGCTGCTTGCAACTGCGTCTCGACTTCGGCGCAACGCGGGCACAGGCACGAGGCGTTGCGTAGTTCCGTCGGCAGCGCCTGGAGCACCGCCGGGTCGATGCTGACGCCGTAGCACCAGCAGGCGCGGTCGGCGGTTCGCGGGTCAGCCAGAGTGCAGTCGTTGGGGGCGCCGCAGGCGGGGCAGAGATCAGGCTGGTTCATGGACGGAGTGAGACTTCTCTACGCAGGTTCGGTTGCGGCCACTTTGTTTGGCCCGATACATCGCATGATCCGCCCGTGACAGCAGGCTGTGCAAGGTGTCATCGGGCTGTGGGGAAATAACTGCTGGATTCATAGGGTAAATCGGCTGGGACCAGGTGCCGCGGTGCCTGGGCTGATGCCTTCGCTGGCAAGCCAGCTCCTACCAGTTCTGCGCTAACCCTGTAGGAGCTGGCTTGCCAGCGAATCGAAAGATCACAGCAGTGTTTTCAGATACATCTGCCAGCCGCCAAAGTGGCTGATGTTCACCGCACCCTCCAGCCCATACGCCTCACAGATAAACCCGCTCTCCCAGCGACCATCCGCCAGTTGCACCTTGCCCAGCCCCAGCGGTGCCGGAATCCCGGTCAGGAACGAGCCGAGTTCACGGCTTGGCAGCTCCCAGACCTCCACCGCAATCGCCACGCCGCCATCCTTCACGCGGACCATGCCCGGACGAAACGGCGGGCCGCCGGCCAGGGCATAGAGTTGATAGTCCGGCGAGCTGAATGTCGATTCCAGCAACCGGGCACCGCGCTGCTTGAGCTGCCAGTTCAACGCCAGCCCGTCCAGGTGCGCGCCGCAGACCACCAGCCGCGCCCGATCATGGCGTGCGACCGGCGCCGGTGCAGCTGCGGCCAAGCCTTGCTGACGCTGCAAGGCATCCGCCACGCTCAGCAGATACTGATCGGTGAAGGCCCGGCCAAACAGCGTCACGCCCCAGGGCATGCCGTTGTCCATGAAGGCGCTGGGCACGGCGACGGCGGCGTAGTCGAGCAGGTTCATGAAGTTGGTGTAGTAGCCCAGTTCCGAATTGCGCAGCACCGGTTCGGCCTCGAGTTCCGCCAGCGTCACCGGGCGGCCGATGGTCGGCGTGACGACACAATCGAGGCCCTCCAGCGCGTTGTCGCACAGGGCTTTGAGCGCTTGCAGGCGGTATTGGGCGCGGAAGGTTTGCACGCCGTCGACGGCGGGCGCCTTGGCCAATACGGCGCGAATCACTGGCAACACGGCCTCGGGGTTTTGCGCCATCAACTCACCGGCCACGCTGTAGCGCTCGGCCACCCACGGGCCTTCATAGAGCAAGCGGGCGGCCTCCAGAAATGGCGACAGGTCCAGTTCCACCGCTTCGCCACCCAAGGCCTTGAGGTGGTCGATGGCATCACCGAACAACAGCGGGCCTTCAGGGCAACCGAAAAATTGCAGGTCCTGCGCACGCGGCACGCCGAAACGGAACGGCCGCGGTGTGCCGAACGCCGAGCCGTCGTTCCACAACGGGTTGCTGCGGCTGTATTCGTCCCGTGGATCGAGGCGCGCGGTGAGTGCCAGCAACTGACTGGCCTCCCGCGCGGTGGCGGTGAACGTGGTGACGCAATCCAGCGTACGACAGGCCGGTACGACGCCGGCCGTTGAGATCAGGCCCTTGGTGGCTTTCAGGCCGATCAGATTATTCAACGCCGCCGGCACACGCCCGGAGCCTGCTGTGTCGGTGCCCAGGGAAAAACTCGCGATCCCGAGCGCCACCACCAGCGACGAACCGGCGCTGGAACCGCCCGACGGGTATTCCGGCAACACGCTGTTGGGGCACGCGCCGTACGGTGAGCGGCTGCCGTTGAGCCCCGTGGCGAATTGGTCGAGGTTGGTCTTGCCCAACGGAATTGCACCGAGGGCCAGCAGTTGCTCGACGATGGTCGCCGAACGCTCCGGCACATAGGCAAATGCCGGGCACGCCGCCGTGGTCGGAATGCCCGCCAGGTCGATGTTGTCCTTGATCGCAAACGGCACGCCGTACAGCGGCAGGCTGTCGAGGTCGCGACCGTCGAGGGCGGCGAGGTAGGGCTCCAGTTCATCGACACTGAGCAAGTGGATGAACAGGTGATAGTCCGGGTTCAGCGCAGCGGCTTTGTCCCGCAGTTGCAGCAGTAATTGTCGTGGCGTGGTGCGGCCGTCGCGATAAGCGCCACGCACGGCGTCGAGTTGCAGATTGATGTTCATGGCATGAGTCCTTTTCAAAATGGGTTCAGTCGAGTTCCAGCACCACGACGCGCTGTCCGGCGCGCACCGCAGAACCCGGTTGCACGCGAATCTCGCGCACCACGCCGGCCATCGGCGCGAGCAGGGGGATTTCCATCTTCATCGACTCCAGGATCACCAGCACGTCACCGGCCTCGACGCGGCTGCCGACCTCGACCTGAACCTGCCAGAGGTTGCCGGCGATGTGGCTGTCGACGCTCTGTTGGCCGCCGGCCAGCGGCGTCTCTTCGGTCGTCTCCGGGGCCGGTTCTTCACTGTCGAAATGCGCCTGGCCGCTGGCGATCCAGCGTTCGCGCTCGGCATTGAATGCGCCTTTTTGCTGATCGCGAAACGCGTCGATGGTCTCGGCTTCCTGCGCCAGAAACGCCTGGTAATCCGCAAGGTTCAACTGACTGTGCTCGATGTTCAGGTCGAAGCGCCCGAGGGGGAAATCCCGGCGAATGCGCAGCAGTTCATCGGCGCTGACCGGGTAGAAACGGATCTGGTCGAAAAACCGCAGCAACCACGGTTTGCCATCGAACGCGGCAACGTCGTGGTAGCGGTTCCACATCTGCAACGTACGCCCGACAAACTGATAACCGCCGGGGCCTTCCATACCGTAGACGCACATGTAGGCGCCACCGATGCCCACCGAGTTTTCCGCGGTCCAGGTGCGAGCCGGGTTGTACTTGGTGGTGACCAGGCGATGACGCGGGTCGAGCGGGGTGGCGACCGGTGCGCCGAGGTAGACGTCACCCAGGCCCATCACCAGATAGCTGGCGTCGAACACCGTGCGTCGCACTTCATTGAGGTTCGGCAGGTCGTTGATGCGGCGGATGAACTCCAGGTTGCTCGGGCACCAGGGGGCGTCCTTACGCACGGTGGTCATGTATTTCTCGATGGCCAGCTGGCACGCCGGGTCGTCCCAGGAAAGCGGCAGATGCACGATGCGCGACGGTACTTGCAGGTCTTTGGCTGCGCACACGGCGTCCCATTCGCCGGCAACGATGCCGAGCAGATCCGGTAGTGATAGTTGCTCGGGCTGATAATGGATTTGCAGTGAGCGGATGCCGGGGGTGAGGTCGATCACACCGTGCAGGTGTTTGCTTTCCAGCGCCTGCATGAGGGCGTGGGCGCGGAAGCGCAGGACGAGGTCCAGTTCGGGGGCGCCGATTTCCAGCAGCAGGTGGGTGTCGCCCGAGAGCCTCGCCACCAGACGCGTGTCGTCCCGCCCCAAATCCAATACCACAGGCGACACAACCCCTTGTAGGAGCTGGCTTGCCAGCGAAGGGGCCCTGTCAGTCAACATTGATGTCGCTGACACACCGTTTTCGCTGGCAAGCCAGCTCCTACAGTGATCCCATTTCAAGGCGAGGGCTCGGGCAGTTTTGATATCGACCGGCAGGAACTGCACCTTGTCCCCCGCCTTGAGCTGCCCCAACTGCCAAAGATCCGCCTCGATCACCGTCACCGGGCACACGAACCCGCCGAGACTCGGACCATCCGGGCCGAGGATCACCGGCATGTCACCGGTAAAATCCACCGCGCCGATCGCGTACGGATTGTCGTGGATGTTCGACGGATGCAAACCGGCTTCACCTCCGTCGGCGCGCACCCACTCAGGCTTCGGTCCGATCAGGCGAACGCCCGTGCGGCTGGAGTTGAAATGCACTTCCCACTGCGTGGCGAAGAAGGTGCCGATGTAGTTTTCGGTGAAATATTCCGGAGCCCCGTGGGGGCCGTAAATCACTCGAATTCGCCGAACCGCAGGCAGTTCGGTGAGCTGATCTTCAGCCAGTTGCTGACCGGCGCTGTGGTCATTCAGGGCTGACAGGTGCAATACGTCACCGGCTCGCAAGGCGCGGCCACCGTGGCCGCCGAATTGGCCAAGGGTGAAGGTGCTTTTGCTGCCCAGATAATCCGGCACTTGCAGGCCGCCATGCAGGCTCAGATAGCTGCGGGCACCGGCTCCGACAATGGTGCCGAGGCTCAGGGTGGCGCCTGCCGGAACCATCAGCGCAGTGTTCATCGGTACGCTTTCGCCATTGAGCCGCAATGGAATCATGGCGCCGGTCACGGCTACTACCGTCTCGCAATTGAAGCGCAGCAACGGCCCGCTCATGGTGATTTCCAGCGCCGCGGCGCCTTCTTCGTTGCCCAGCAAACGGTTGCCCAAACGCAGCGCGCGACTGTCCATCGGCCCCGACGGCGGTACACCCACCGCCCAGTAACCGAGGCGACCGGGATAGTCCTGCACGCTGGTCTGGGTGCCAGCACTGAGCACCTCGAACGTGTTGGCCTGATACACCAGACCCTCCAGGCAACGGGTCCATGGCTGGCCGCTGGCGAAAGGCGCATCGAGCAGAATCTGCCGCAGGTAATCGCGGTTGGTTTCCACGCCATAGAGCAGGCTGTCGCCCAGCGCCTGATGCAGGTCCGCAGTGGCTTCTTCGCGAGTCGGCGCCCAACTGATGACCTTGGCGATCATCGGGTCGAAGTAGGGCGGGATCTCGCAGCCAGCCTCGACCCAGGTGTCTATGCGCAGTTGAATGCCATTGGCCGGCGGGAAATCCACGGCGGTGAGCAAGCCTGGGCTCGGTTGAAAATCGCGCCCCGGATCCTCCGCGTATAACCGTGCCTGAATCGCATGACCCTGCGGTTTCAAACACTTTGCCAGATCGCTCAGCGGCGGCAGGTCACCGGCCGCCAGTTGGACCATCCAGCGCACCAGGTCGACCCCCCAAACCTGTTCGGTGACACCGTGTTCCACCTGCAAGCGGGTGTTCACTTCCAGAAAGTAGAAACGCTGGGCATCGCTGTCGAAGACGAACTCCACGGTGCCGGCGCTGCGGTAGTTCACTGCCTTGGCCAGTTTGATCGCCGCCGCACACAGTTCATCCGCCATGCCGTCGGGCAGGTTTGGCGCCGGGGTTTCCTCGAGGACTTTCTGGTTGCGCCGCTGCACCGAGCAATCGCGCACACCGAGGGCGATCACCTCGCCGCGACCATCGCCGAACACCTGTACTTCCAGATGGCGGGCACGCTGGATGTACTTCTCGATGAACACCCCGGCGTCGCTGAAGTTGTTCTGGCCCAGGCGTTTGACCGCTTCGAAGGACTCGCTCAACTCGGCCGCGCTGCGGCACACGCGCATGCCGATGCCGCCACCGCCAGCGGTGCTTTTGAGCATCACCGGATAGCCGACCTGTTCGCCGGCGACCAATGCGGCGTCGAGGCTGTCGAGCAATTCGGTGCCGTCGAGCATGGGCACGCCGTGTTGTTTGGCCAGGGCGCGGGCGGTGTGCTTGAGGCCGAACGCGCGCAGTTGTTCGGGCGTCGGGCCGATGAAGGCGATGTTGGCGGCTTCGCAGGCTTCGGCGAACGCGGCGTTTTCCGAGAGAAAACCGTAGCCGGGATGGATCGCCGTGGCGCCGGTGGACTTGGCGATGGCGAGGATCTTGTCGACCGCAAGATAAGTTCCAGCCGCTGCACCCTCACCGAGGCTGTGGGCCTCGTCGGCTTGCAGGATGTGCAGGCTGGCGGCATCGGCTTCGGAATACACGGCGACACCCTGCACTTGCATCTCGCGCAAGGTCCGCAGGATGCGGCAGGCAATGGCGCCACGGTTGGCGATCAGGACTTTTTCGAACATGGCATAACCCCCGGAGGCGATAGCGCATCAGCCTCGACTGGGATGCGGGCCGTCCCGCAGTTTTTCGACAGACGCCGGGGTCGTCCCCGGTGGCAGAATCAGATTTCACATACACCGCCGACCCCTGTGGGAGCGAGCTTGCTCGCGATGACGTCAGCCCTTTCAACATTGATGGTGACTGACACACCGCTATCGCGAGCAAGCTCGCTCCCACAGGGTTATTCAGTGTTTTTACTGTTTGAGGCACTGCCCCGAACGGGCCTGGCACAAGGCAAACAACCAGCGGCGCAACCGCGAAAGTTTCAGTTCCATACCAGCAGCTCCGCAGGGGTGGGGTTGTAGGCGTTGCACGGGTTGTTCAGTTGCGGGCAGTTGGAGATCAGCACGATCACGTCCATCTCGGCCCGCAGGTCGACGTACTTGCCCGGTGCCGAGATGCCGTCTTCGAAGGTCAGGCCACCGTCGGCGGTGACCGGCACGTTCATGAAGAAGTTGATGTTCGGCCCGATGTCGCCCTTGCCCAGGCGGCCATCGTGAGCACAGGCGCGCAGGTAGTTGTCGCGGCAGCTGTGCATGTAGCGTTTTTCCAGGGCGTAGCGCACGGTGTTGCTCTCTTGCGCACAGGCGCCACCCAGGGTGTCGTGACGCCCGCAAGTGTCGGCAACGATGGTCAGCATCGGCTTGCCGAGGTTGGAATACAGCACGCTGCCGGTGCTCAGGTACACGCTGTTCTGCCGGCGCAGGGTGCGCTGCACGTCGTAGCGTTCCTTCGGGTTGGCAACGCTGTAGAACAGGGTGTCGACAGCCTGGTTACCCTCCAGGTCGAGAATGCGCAAAGTCTGGCCGGCCTTGACCTCCATCAGCCAGGGCTCTCCGGCGGGGATGGTGGCGCGGTAGACGGCCGTTTCAGGCGACTGTGGAGCGGTGGCGATTGCGAGTGACATGGCAGCGATCCTCAGGCGAACAAACGGTCGGTGTTGATGAATCCACGCTCGTTTTCCGGGCGCGAGGTGCGGCAGTGTTCGGCGACGCTGGCGTCGGCGTTCATCCAGCTGAGCTTCAAGGGCTTCGGTGCGTATTGCGGCGACGGATCCATCGGGTGCTGCAGGGCGGTGAGTACCACCAGGGTGTCCATCGGCGCGTACAACTCGATGTAGTCGCCAGCCTTGGAATTGCCTTCGACGAAGTGGAAACGCCCGGTGTCATCGACGTTCACGCGGCTGAACAGGTTGAGGGTCATCAGCAGCTCGGACAGGCCCAGCCCCCACTTGCCCAGTTCCACCAACAGGTTGTCGGTGCCATTGCGGAAGAAGCCGTTGCGCAATTCCTGATAGCGGCCGGCGCCGTACTTTTCTGTCACTTCTTCAGCGCAGAGCACGCCGCCCAGGCTGTCGCTCCAGCCGCAGGTGTCGGCGGTGATGGCGGCCAGCACGCGGCCCATGTCCGAGTACAGGTAGTGGCCGGCGGTGAGCTTGGCGGTGTGTTGGCATTTGAGGCTGTCGGGCAGGTTCAAGCGCTCGGTTTTTTCATTGGCGTTAAGCAACGTCAGGCTGACGTTGGCGCCGCCGCGCAGGTCGGTCAGGCGCAGCAGTTGGCCGCGCTTGAGCACGAAGGAACGATGGCTGCCGCCGGGGAGCATTTCCTCGGCGAAGGGCGGGAACAGTCGGGTCGAATCAGTCATGGGCAAAACCCTCTCAAGCGGTTCGAAGTGAGCCCGCCAGTTGCACTGGCAGGGCGTCGACGGCGGCACGGTGGGTGCGGCGGTCGCTGTTCAAAGGGATGTCGTAGGTGATGCGTGCGCCATAGCGGCCGGGTGCATGCGGGTCGAGACGGACCTTGTCGAACACCAGCAAGCGGGTGCCGAGGCTGAAGCCTTCGGACAGGTCATGGGTGACCATGAACACTGTCAGTCGGGTCTCGCGCCACAACTCCAGGAGCAAGGCGTGCATGTCTTTGCGGATGCCCGGGTCGAGGGCGCCGAAAGGTTCGTCGAGCAGCAACACCCGCGGCTTCATGATCAGCGCCTGGGCGATGGCCAGCCGTTGTTGCATGCCGCCGGAGAGCTGCGCCGGGTACTTGTCCAGCGAGTGGCCCAGGCCGACTTTGTGCAGCAGCACCGAAGCCTGTTCGCGGGCCTCTTTTTTCGCGCTGCCAAACAGGCGTCCAAGCAAACGCGAACGAGGCAGTTCAAGGCCGAGAGCGACGTTGTCCAGTACGCTCAGATGCGGGAACACCGAGTAGCGCTGGAATACCACGCCACGGCTGGCGTCCGGCTCTGCGGCCAAGGGCTGGCCGTCGAGCAGGATCTCGCCGCGACTGGCGCGTTCCTGGCCGAGCAGCAGGCGCAGGAAGGTCGATTTGCCGCAACCGGAGGCACCCACGAGGGTGCAGAACTCACCTTCGTTGACGTTCAGGTTCAGGCCTTCAAGCACCACTTGATCGGCGTATTGCTGCCAGACGTTTTTAACGGTGATGAAACTCATTTTGCGGCCCCTTCATACCAGGGAAAGGCACGGCGGGTGAGGTACTTGAGGCCCCAATCCATCAGCCAGGCGAGCAGGGTGATCCACACCACGTAGGGCAAAATCACGTCCATCGCCAGGTAGCGGCGCACCAGGAAAATCCGGTAGCCGAGGCCGTCGGTGGAGGCGATGGCTTCGGCGGCAATCAGGAACAGCCATGCCGAGCCGAGCATCAGTCGCAGCGAAATCAACAACCGTGGCAGCAGTTGCGGCAGCACCACCCGCAGCATCAGGGTCCAGGTAGACGCGCCGAGGGTCTGGGCCTTGATCAGCAGTTCCACGGGAATTTCCCGGGCGCGCTGTTCCAGGTCCCGGGCCAGCGCCGGAGTAATGCCGATCACGATCAGCATCACTTTCGACAACTCACCCAAACCGAAGACGATGAACAGGATTGGCAGGATCGCCAGCGGTGGCACCATCGACAGCACGGTCAGCAAGGGTGACAACGGCGCACCGAACAACGGCAGGGTACCGGCGGCGATGCCCAGGCACAGCCCGGCCAGGGCGCTGATGCCCAGGCCAATGGCCAGGCGTTGCAGGCTGGACGCCGTGTCTTGCCACAGCAGGTATTCGCCGGTGCGGGTGTCGGCCACGAACGCCAGGCGTTTCACCGCATCGGTCATCTGCACGGCGCTGGGCAGCAGCTTGTCGTTGGGGTTGTCCGCCAGTCGCTCGGCCGAGCCCGTGAAGTAGGCGAACAGCACCAGGGCGAACGGCAGGATCACCAACAGCAGGCGACTCGGGCGGTCCGGGTGATGGTTGATCAGACGCATGGCCGGTTCTCCTGATTACAGCTTGGCGTCGGCGGCCATCTGCACGTAACTCGGGTCGAAGCGCAGCTTGAGGTTGCCCTTGTCGCCGCTGGTCACGCCGTTGGCGAAGGCCATGCCGACCGCGCTGGTGTCTTTGGCGCCTTCACCGAGCAAGCCGTGCTGGAACGAGAACTCGGCGACCTTGCGCATGGTTTCCGGCAGTTGCTTGCTGGTGCTGAACGCCAGGGCTTCCTTGGGCGTGGCGAACAGCCTGGTGGTGTCCAGTTGTGCCTGGAAACCCGCCAGGTCAGTGCCCGAGGCTTTGGCCATATGTTCCAGCGCGGCTTTGCTGGCGGCGTTTTTCGCGCTCATCAACTCGACCACTTCGAACCAGGCGCCAGTCAATGCCTTGCCCAGGGCCGGGTTGTCTTTGAGGGTGGCGCTGTTGAGCACCATCATGTCCATGATTTCGCCGGGGATCTGGCTGGAGTTGAACACCTCGGTCACGGCAGGCTTGGCCTTGATGTCCGAGAGCATCGGGTTCCAGGTGGTAACGGCGTTGACCTGATCGGTGTTGAAGGCGGCCGAGATATCGGCGTCGGAGGTGTTGACCACTTTCAGGTCTTTCTCGGTGAGGTCCACCGAATCCAGAGCCCGGGCCAGCAGGTAATGGGACACCGACAGCTCCACCAGGTTGACGTCCATGCCCTTGAGGTCGGCGACTTTTTTGCCTTCGCCCTTGAGCACGATGCCGTCGTTGCCGTTGGAGAAATCGCTGACGATCAGCGCAGTGCTGTCGACGCCGCCGGCGGCCGGAATGGTCAGCGCGTCCATGTTGGTCATGGTGCAGCCGTCGAATTGGCCGGCGGTGTACTGGTTGATGGATTCGACGTAGTCATTGAGTTGCACCACGTCGATCTTGATGCCGTACTTTTTCGCCCATTTATCGACGATGCCCTGGCTGCCGGCATATTCCCACGGCATCCAGCCGGCGTAGATCGTCCAGCACACGCTGAAGTGATCTTTCTGGGCGGCCTGGGACGAGAAGCTCACGAGGGCTGCGAACGCAGCGGCGAGCAGGGCGGGTAAACGAAGTTGGGACATGGTGGTTCTCCAGTTGATCAGGGACGGACAGGAAGGCAGCGGCACCGCGAACGGTGGCTTGTCTCCCGGGCTTTTGTCCCGCCGTGTAACCTCAACTGGAGGTCGCCAACTCTCGGACCAGTCACTCGCGATTGCGAGCCGGAACCCTAGTCAGCCATTGCAAATTGTGGTGCCGCGAACCTGTGGTGACGCCTGCACATTTTTTTGGAACAAGTGCGCTAAAGCGAGAGACGTGCCAAGTTGCTCCGAGCGCTCTAGCGTGGGGGACGGGGTGGTCGGCGGTTTTGATCGGGAGGGCAGGCTGCCTTGTGATGGTGCGCAGGTGCACCGCATTGGAACGTATCCGCCGCTGATCAGAAGGTGGATGCGGCGTTGCACTTGGCAGAGATTTACCAGTCAAAAAAGGTGTCAGCCGGTCTGTGCCGACTGCTGTCACGGGTCTTCACGGAGGCCGTCATGTTGCGTCGATTGTTGTTTGGTGCAGTGCTCGGTTTTGGATTGTCTGGCTGCTACTACTACGACGGTCCTGCCGACGACTACGCGGCACCTTATTACTATCCCGGTTACTACTCGCCTTATTACCACGGCGGCTATTACAGCCCACGTTACTACGGTGGTTATCGCTCCTATTACTATGGTGGTCACGGCTATCACGGCGGTGGATATCATGGCGGTGGATTTCACGGTGGCCACCGTTAATCATGGCGTGAATGGATGAAAAACCTTTCATCGGCCAGATGTTTCTACTTGTTTCAGGAGCGCACCAGGTTCCGAATTCGATGTCTGATATTTCGACAGTCACCGAACATTTGACTGTCGCCTGCCAGCGTCGCTGGCGTGGCTCATTCGCGGTCCAGGAGGCCGCCATGCTCTGTCAAAAAAAGCTGCGCCGAACTCTTCTGCTTGCTGTGTTGGGATTGTCCCTTGGTGGGTGCGTGCCTTACTACGACGAAGGAGGCAGTTACTACAGTTCCGAAGTCTATACCTCGCCTACGCCAACCCATTACGCCGAGGGGGGGGCCTACTATTCCAATGGTTACTACACACCGTCGCCTCGGTATTACATGCCGCCAGCGCGGTATTACCAGCCGACGCCGCGCTATTACTCGCAGCCGCGGATGTATCAACCGTCCCCACGCTATTACCAGCCATATCGGGGCGATTACCGGATGCATCAGAACCATGGCTGGGACGGCCGCAACCGCGGGGGCTGGAACAATGACTATCGAGGCCGCGACTGGCGCGACCATCGTGGCGGACGTGGCGATCACAACTGGCGGGGTAATCACCGCTAATCATTCAGTCAAATACAAAACCTGTGGGAGCGAGCCTGCTCGCGATGGCGGAATGTCAGGCAACATTGATTTCGACTGACACTCCGTTTTCGCGAGCAGGCTCGCTCCCACAATTTTTATGCGCGGACTTTAGTACTCGGACAAATCCGCCAGCGGATGCCGACCTTCCCACGCCTTGTGAAAGTGCGCCTCTACCACCGCGTCCGGCACGTTATTGATATCCGGCCAGTGCCAGCGAGGCTTCTGATCCTTGTCGATCAACCGGGCACGTACGCCTTCGCTGAACTCCGGATGACGACAGCAGTTGAGGCTCAGGGTGTATTCCATCTGGAAAACTTCGGCCAGCGACAAGTGCCGGGAACGGATGATCTGCTCCCACACCAGATGAGCGGTCAGCGGCGCGCCTTCGCTCAGGGTCCTGGCTGCGCGGCTCAGCAACAGGTCGGTGTGATCGCGCAAGGCGCTGATCGCTTTCCAGGCGCAACGCACGTCGCTGACGTCCAACAGCTCGTCGATCTGCTGTCGGCGCGGCAGCCACTGGGCTTCGGGCATCTGTGCCACGGCTTCCTGCTGCAAGGCCTTGAGCAGGCTGTTGAGCTGCATGGGTGTCTGTTCCTGCCAGTTCAATTGCAACAGGCCTTCGAGCAATTCCGGCTGCTGCTCATCGAGCAGGAAACGATCGGCCAGGTCCAGGTCGATGGCATCGCGGCCGTTCATGTGCGCACCGGTCAGGCCCAGGAACAACCCGAGCTTGCCGGGCAGGCGCGACAGAAACCAACTGGCGCCAACATCCGGGTACAGGCCGATGCCGATCTCCGGCATCGCCAACCGGCTGCTCGGCGTGACGATGCGGATGCTTGCCCCTTGCAACAATCCCATGCCACCACCGAGCACATAGCCGTGGCCCCAACAGATCAACGGTTTCGGGTAGGTATGAAGTTTGAAGTCCAGGCGATATTCCGCCGCAAAAAAGTGCGCGGCCAGTAGTGGCACTTCCCCGGGTTGCTCGCGGCAGGCTTCCACCAGGCTGCGCACTTCACCCCCGGCGCAAAAAGCCTTGGCGCCATTACCGCGCAAGAGGACGCAGACGATCTGCGGGTCCTTGGCCCAGGCTTCCAGGCGGTCGCGCAGGGCGTTGATCATTGGCAGGGACAGGGCGTTCAGGGATTTTTCGGCATCCAGGCTGGCGATGCCGATGCGTGCGCCGTCGGTGCCGGTGAGTTCTTCGAAGTGCAGATTCATCGTGACCTCGATCGGGAATTTGAGGGTTAAGTATGATCGCTGTGTGGGAAAGTGCCGGATCTGCGTCAGATCAATTGACAAGCGTGATGCGCTTTCCTAGGGTTCGCCCCATTGTTTTTGCCGGATGTAACCATGACTGCTGAAGACCGTATCAAACTCGAACCGAGCTGGAAGGAGGCACTGCGTGCCGAATTCGACCAGCCCTACATGGCAGAGTTGCGAAACTTCCTGCAACAGGAGCGGGCGGCCGGCAAGGAGATCTATCCGCCGGGGCCGATGATCTTCAACGCGCTCAATTCCACGCCGCTGGACAAGGTCAAAGTGGTGATCCTCGGTCAGGATCCTTATCACGGTCCGGGACAGGCCCATGGTTTGTGCTTCTCTGTACAACCTGGAGTACCGGCGCCACCGTCGCTGGTGAACATTTACAAAGAACTCAAACGCGACCTGAACATCGACATCCCCAACCATGGCTACCTGCAGAGCTGGGCCGATCAGGGCGTGCTGATGCTCAACACCACCATGACCGTCGAGCGGGCCAACGCCAATGCGCACAAGGACAAGGGCTGGCAATTTTTCACCGATCGAATCATTGAAGTGGTCAGCCAACAACAACCGCACCTGGTGTTCATGCTGTGGGGCGCCCATGCCCAGAGCAAACAGAAGCTGATCGATGCCACCAAGCACCTGGTGTTGACCTCGGTGCACCCGTCTCCGCTGTCGGCCTATCGCGGCTTCCTCGGATGCGGGCACTTCGGTCGGACCAACAAGTTTCTGGAGCAGAATGGCGAGACGCCGATCGAGTGGCGGTTGCCGCCGGTTTGATGTGCTGACTGGGCCGGCCCCATCGCGAGCAAGCTCGCTCCCACAGGGAACACACGAACCCAGTGGGAGCGAGCTTGCTCGCGATGAAGGCGACTCGGTCCATCAGACTGAATCCGGGTTCCGGTTCCAGTACTTGAACAACGGCTCCGCCAGAAACAGCACAAACAACAACCGCATCACCTGCATCGCCGTCACCAGCGGCACCGACAGTTGCAGGGTTTCCGCCGTCAGGCTCATCTCGGCAATACCGCCGGGCATCATGCCCAAAGTCAGTGAACGCAGATCCAGATGGGTCATCGCACTCAAACCCAATGCCGCCACCGTGGCGATCAGCATGGTCAACACCGTGCCGATCAAGGTGCGCCCCATGAACGATGGCGCACGCCGGAAAAACTGCCGGTTGAAGTGACAGCCCAGACCGCTACCGATCAACCATTGACCGATCTGGCTACCGCCATTGGGCAAACCGATGTGCAGATCCCAGCCGATGCTGACTGCCGCGCTGACCAGCAACGGTCCGAACAGCCAGGGGTTGGGTTGACGCAGGCGTTCCCAGATCCAGGCCGCCAACGCTCCAGCGGGAAACAACACTGCCAGCCAGCGCCAATCGATGCTGCCGACATGGGAAATCGGCGCACCGTCGCCCAACAGATACTTGAAGGCTGCCGGTACGCACAGCACGACCACCAACACCCGCAAACTCTGCCCCGCCGCCACACGGCTGAGCACCGCACCATTGCGGGCGCCGAGGTTGACCATCTCCCCGGAACCACCGGGCATGCTGGAAAAGAACGCCGTGGCGCGATCTTCACCGGTGCGGCGCATCAGCCACACGCCGACGACCGCCGACAGGCTGGTGACCAACGCACCGAAGAAGATCAGACCGAAATGACTGAGTACCTGCTCCATCACCAGCGGGGTGAAATGCAGGCCGATACCGATACCGACGATCCACTGGCCGCACTTGCGGCCGCCAGGGATTTCCGCCAATTGCCAGGGTGTCAGGCAGCGCACGAGGATGATCGCCAGCAACGAGCCGACCATCCACGGCAAAGGCCAGCCGACCTGGCTGGCGAGGTAACCGCCCAGCAGGCCGACCAGCGGGGTTCCCCACCAGAGTTTGAAGGGGAACCGATCAGACATCGGCGATAACGCGTTGCGCGGCCGAACGTTTGCGCCAGATGCGGATGAGCGGCATCAGCAGCATGATCGCCGTCAGCACCCAGCAACCGAAGGTGATCGGGCTCGACCAGAGGATTTCCAGCGCACCGTTGGAAATCGACAGGGCGCGACGCAGGTTCTGTTCCATCAGGCCGCCGAGGATGAAACCCAGCAATACCGGCGACAGCGGGAAGTCCAGCTTGCGCAGGATATAACCGAAGATGCCGATGCCGATCATCAGGAACAGGTCGAACGTTGTCGCGTGCACCGCGTAGACACCAATCCCGGTAATGATCGCGATCACCGGCACCAGTGCCCAGTTCGGCACGGCGAGGATGCGGGTAAAGATGCGGATCATCGGGATGTTGAGGATCACCAGCATCACGTTGGCGATGAACAACGAAGCGATCAGGCCCCAGACGATGTCCGGTTGCTGTTGGAACAGCAGCGGGCCCGGAGTGATGTTGTACAGCGACAGGGCGCCGATCATCACCGCCGTGGTGCCCGAACCTGGAACGCCGAGGGTCAGCATCGGCACCAGCGCACCGCAGGCCGCGCCGCCGATGGCGGTTTCCGGGGCGGCGAGGCCGCGCATGTCACCTTGACCGAATTTGCCGCCAGTACCGGCGATGCGTTTTTCGGTCATGTAGGCCACGGCACTGGCCAGGGTCGCACCGGCACCCGGCAACACGCCCATGATGAAACCCAGTACGCCGCAACGGATGTTCACCACGAACACCGACGCCGCTTCCTTGAAGTTGAACATCATCCGGCCTGTGGCTTTCACCGCTTCCTGGCCGTGATGGGTTTTTTCCAGCAGCAGAAGGATTTCGCTGATGGAGAACAGACCGAGCACCAGCACGACGAACTGGATGCCGTCAGTCAGGTGGATGTTGTCTCCGGTGAAGCGATACACACCGCTGTTGGCGTCGATGCCGACGGTCGACAGGAACAGACCGATCAGCGCCGCGATGAACGTCTTCAGCGGACGGTCACCGGCCATGCCGCCGAGGCAGACAATCGCGAACACCATCAACACGAAATATTCCGCCGGGCCGAAGGCAATCGCCCATTTCGCCAGCAACGGAGCGAACAGCACCATGCCGCAGGTGGCGATGAAGGCACCGATGAACGAGCTCCATGCCGACAGCGACAGTGCTACACCGGCCAGGCCCTGGCGGGCCATCGGGTAACCGTCGAGGGTGGTCATCACGGTGGACGCTTCGCCCGGGATGTTCAGCAGGATCGAACTGATCCGGCCGCCGTATTCGCATCCCAGGTACACCGCCGCCAGCAGGATCAGTGCCGACTCCGGTGGCAGGCCGAGGGCGAATGCGATCGGGATCAGCAGTGCCACGCCGTTGATCGGGCCCAGGCCCGGCAACAGGCCGACCACGGTGCCGATCAGGGTGCCGCACAATGCGGTCACCAGGTTGTACGGGCTCAGCGCGACGCCGAAACCCTGACCCAAATAGCCAAGAGTATCCATATCAGTTCTCCAGAACGTCGAGCACGCCAAGCGGCAGCGGCACGTCCATCAACTTGTCGAACAGCAGGTAGAGGCCGACGGCCATCAGACTGATGATCACGATGCTTGGCACCCAGCGACCGCCATACAGACGGGCCATGGGCACACCGATCAGGATGCTGGCGACGATGAAACCCAGCGGTTCGAAAGTGCCGGCGAACACCAGCAACAGCACCACGCAGATGCCGATCTTGGTCAGGGTTTCGCGGTCCAGCGGCGGCTCGTCAGCACTGTGCTTGATCGGTGCCGGACGGAACACCATGTACAACAGTGCCGAGCCCATCAGGCCGAGCATCAGCAATGGAAAGGCCCGAGGCCCCACCGGTTCGTAGGAAAAAGCCGCTTGATACGGCCATGCCATCAGCGCCAGGCCGAGGCAGACCAGCAACAGCACCGAAGCAAAAATGCGTTGTAAGAGCATGGGGAACTCCTGTGCCGCGACTCCGCCAAACGGAGCCGCGGCCGCTAGACAGAGGCGATCACTGGATCAGGCCGAACTCTTTGGCCAGCACTTTGTAGTCCGCAACCTGCTTCTTCACGTAGGTGTCCAGCTCCGGGCCGGTCATGGCGAACGGGAAGAGCTCGCGCTGATCGCGCAACTTGGCGAAGTCTTCGGAAGCCAGCAGTTTGTCGAAGGCCGCTTTCCACCAGGCGTAGTCTTCGTCGCTGACTTTTGGCCCGAGGTAGAAGCCGCGCACCACCGGCCAGACGATGTCGTAGCCTTGCTCGCGGGCTGTCGGGATGTCCTTCATTTCCGGCTCGTCCAGACGTTTGTCGGAGAACACCGCCAGCAGGCGCATGTCGCCGCTCAGGATGTGCGGCATGGAGTCGGAGATGTCGGTGCTGCCGACCTGGATGTGCCCACCGAGCAGGGCGGTGGCAATCTCGCCGCCACCTTCGAGGGCGACGTAACGCAGGTCACGCGGGTTGATTCCGGCGGCCTTGGCGATCAGCGCGGTTTGCATCCAGTCCTGACTGCCGACGGTGCCGCCGGAACCGATCACCACTTTGCTCGGATCTTTCTTCAGTGCCTGGACCAGATCGTCGAGGTTCTTGTAAGGCGAATCGCTTTTCACCGCGATGGCGCCATAGCTGGTGCCAACGGCAGCGAGCCAGCGAACGTTGGTTTCATCGAAACGACCGAATTTGCCTTGGGCCAGGTTCAGCAGCGAACCGCTGGACCAGGCCACCAGGGTGCCAGCATCGGCCGGACGTTGGGCGACCACCGCGTTGTACGCCACCGCGCCGACACCACCGGGCATGTAGGTCACGCGCATCGGCTTGGTCAGCAGTTTTTCGTTGACCAGCGCGCTTTGCGCCAGTTTGCAGGTCAGGTCGAAACCACCGCCGGGCGAGGCCGGGGCGATGCATTCCGGACGTTTGGGTTCGGCAAGCGCTTGGCCGGTGAACAGCAGGACGCTGGCGGCGAGGGCTAGTTTACGCATTGACAGGTTCATTCAAGTCTCCTTGGGAGTTGTTGTTATTGACGTACTGAATTACCAGAGGGCAACGCTATAGCTCACCAGCAGACGCACTTCATCGGCATCGCGAGCGGAGTAGTTGGAACGGTAGGTGGCATTGCGCAGACGCACGGCGACATCCTTGAGCGCGCCGCTTTGTACAACATATTTAATCTCGCTGTTGCGTTCCCATTCTTTACCTTCGTCTCCGTTCTTGAGCTTGATGTTGTCACCGCTTACGTAACGGCTCATGAAAGTCAGGCCGGGGACGCCGAGGGTGACGAAGTCGAAGTCATAACGCGCTTGCCAGGAGCGTTCTTCGGCCCCGGCAAAGTCGTTGATCTGCACGAAGTTCACCAGGTACGGGTCGGCGCCATCCACATACGGGAACGCGCTGTCGCCGGACATGTGCTGGTAGCCCGCGCTGAACTTGTGCCCGCTCAAGGCGTAACTCACCAGACCGTTGAGGGATTTGTTGTCGATCTTGCCACCACGGGCCTCGCCCTGGTCGTCACTGATGGCAAACCGCAGATCAGTGCCAAAGGTGCCGGGGCCGAATGGCTGCGAGGCGATCAAGCCGAGGAAATGCTGGTTGTAGACTTCATCGAGTTGCGCGAAGTGGTAGCTGCCGGTGATCTTGTCGGTGAGCTTGTAGTCCAGGCCGCCAAAATCAAAGTGCTTGCCGGCCACGGTGCCAGCGAAACGGCTGTTCTTGTTGTTGAGGGCAATGTCCTCGAAGTTGGTGCTGTCGCGGTCCTTGGCTTTGTCCAGACGACCGCCGGTAAAGGTCAGGTTCTTGATCTCTTTGGAGGTCAGCATGCCGCCTTCAAAGGTCTGCGGCAGGATGCGCCCGTCGTTGGGCTTGAGGATCGGCAGTTCCGGAATCAGGGTGCCGATCTTCAGCTCGCTGGCGGAGATTTTCACTTTGCCGGTCAGGCCGAGCTTGGAGTATTCATCGACGGCTCGCCCATCGTCGGTCGGCAGCAGGCCGGTACCGGTGCGGTCAGGGCTTGAATCGAGCTTGACCCCCAACATGCCCAGCGCATCGACACCGAACCCCACGGTGCCGTCGGTGTAGCCTGATTTCAGATTGAGCATGAAACCCTGGGCCCACTCGTCACGCTTGGACTGTTGGGCACTGGTACCGTCGCGATAATCGCGATTGAAGTACATGTTGCGGGTTTCGAAAGTCGCCGAGCTGTCGTCGAAGAATGCGGCCTGGCTCAACGGTGAAAAGCCGGCAAGGGCGGCAGCGCTGGCAAGCACAGTGTGGCCGAAACGGGAGAGGCGGGCAGGCGCGATAGCCTGGGTCTGCAGGGACTGCATGGATGAGTTACTCCGTTTATTGTTCTTATTTGTCGAAAACGCTTCGAGGCGTTTTTCGTATCGCTGTGTGGCTGCAGCGACGGCAGTCGAAACTGTCCGTGGCTGGACTGTAACGGGCTAACCTTTCGCTAAGCTTTCAGCTGACTTTCACGGTTTTCGGGCTTCACAGCGGCGGTTGCGGCTGTAAACTTCGCGCCAGAGAATGGCGTCGACCATCCCGGAATGAGGTAAAGATCCATGCGTGTCCTGCTCGTCGAAGACCATTTGCAGCTCGCCGAAAGTGTCGCCCAGGCGCTCAAGAGCACCGGGCTGACCGTGGACGTTCTGCACGATGGCGTGGCAGCCGACCTGGCGCTGGGCAGCGAGGAATACGCCATGGCGATCCTCGACGTCGGCTTGCCGCGCATGGATGGTTTCGAAGTGCTGGCGCGTTTGCGGGCGCGGGGCAAGAACCTGCCGGTGTTGATGCTGACCGCCCGCAGCGACGTCAAGGATCGGGTCCACGGCCTGAACCTCGGCGCCGACGACTACCTGGCCAAACCGTTCGAACTGACCGAGCTCGAAGCCCGGGTCAAAGCCTTGTTGCGCCGCAGTGTGCTGGGCGGTGAACGCATTCAGCGTTGCGGTGTGCTGGCCTATGACCTGGAAACCCGGCGTTTCACCCTCGGTGAAGAATTGCTGACCCTGACCTCCCGCGAACAGGCCGTACTCGAAGCCCTGATCGCGCGCCCCGGTCGGGTGATGAGCAAGGAGCAACTGGCTTCTCAAGTATTCGGCCTCGATGAAGAGGCCAGCCCCGATGCGATCGAAATCTACGTGCACCGCCTGCGCAAGAAGCTCGACGGCCAGCCGGTCGCTATCGTGACCTTCCGCGGCCTCGGTTACTTGCTGGAAAGCCGCGATGCATAAGCCCAGCAGCCTGCGCTGGCGGTTGCTGTGGAACCTGGCGCTGTTGCTGGTTGTATTGATGCTGGCCAGTGGTTTGAGCGCCTACTGGAACGGGCGCGAAGCCGCCGACACGGCCTATGACCGGACCCTGCTGGCCTCGGCGCGAACGATCGCCGCCGGCGTCTCCCAGCGCGACGGCACCTTGAGTGCCGACGTGCCCTACGTGGCCCTCGATACCTTTGCCTACGACAGTGCCGGGCGAATTTTCTACCTGGTCAACGACATCAATCAGAAGCTGATTTCCGGTTATGAAAACCTGCCCGCGCCACCGCCGGGAACGCCGCGCACCGATGACTATCCGGCGCTGGCACGCTTCTACAACGCCCAGTATCGCGGGCAGAACGTGCGTGTGGTGAGCCTGCTCAAACCCGTGAGCGAGCCGAACATGAACGGCATGGCGGAAATTCGCGTAGCGGAAACCGATGAAGCGCGGGTGAGCATGGCCCGCAGTCTGGCGACAGATACTTTGCTGCGCCTGGGCATGCTGGCGGGTGGGGCCTTGATGTTGGTGTGGTTCGCGGTGAGTGCCGCGTTGCGCCCGCTGGAGCGCTTGCGCACAGCGGTGGAAGAGCGCCAGCCGGACGATCTGCGCCCCTTGCCGTTGGTGGAAGTGCAGCGCGAATTATGGCCACTGGTGCGCGCGCTCAATCACTTTACCGAGCGCTTGCGCGGGCAGTTCGAGAAACAGGCGCAGTTCATTGCCGATGCCGCCCACGAACTGCGTACGCCATTGGCAGCACTCAAGGCGCGACTGGAACTGGGCATGCGCTCGGCCGAGCCCGATACCTGGCGCAGTACTTTGGAGACCGCCGCCCAGGGCACTGATCGCTTGACCCATCTGGCCAATCAGTTGCTGTCCCTGGCACGGGTTGAAAATGGCGCCCGGGCGATTGCCGAGGGTGGCGCGCAGTTACTCGACCTCAGTCAGTTGGCTCGGGACCTGGGCATGGCCATGGCGCCGCTGGCCCACAAGCGCGGCATCGCGCTGGCGCTGGAAGCGGATGAACCCGTCTGGTTGCGGGGCGAGCCGACATTATTGAACGAACTGCTGAGCAATCTGGTGGATAACGCACTGGCTCACACGCCACCGGGTGGCAACGTGATTTTGCGCGTCTCGGCGCCCGCAGTGCTGGAAGTCGAAGATGATGGCCCCGGCATTCCTCTTGAGGAGCGCGATCGGGTATTCGAGCGCTTTTACCGACGCAATCAGCAAGTGGCCGGTTCAGGGTTGGGGTTGGCGATTGTCGGTGAGATCTGCCGCGCGCATCTGGCGCAGATCAGCCTGCATGACGGTGAGCACGCAGGGTTGAAGGTGCGGGTGAGTTTTGTCGCCGGAGAGTGATGGGGCTTGTTCTGGCCCCATCGTCGGAACGCCGCCCGGAGCAGGCTCGCTCCCACATTGGATCTATGCAGCACCACAAATCCCTGTGGGAGCGAGCCTGCTCGCGAAGGGGGCGGCGCGGTTTTGGGTCAGTAAAACATCGTGCGTGTTTCTTCCAGGTCGGCGCACATCGTCTCGTCGTCAAAGTCGATTCCGAGTGCCTTGTAGGCCGGTACATTCAACGCATCGGCACGGGCGAGCGGGTGGTCGGTGTCCTGCAGGCAATACAGGCTGGCCACCTGCACCAGATCCACATAGTCGACCTGCGCAGACTGGCGCTTGAAGTTCAGGTATAGCTGCGGCACTTGCACCAGCATGTCGGGAAATTCCCAGACCCTGAGCAGTTTTTCGCCGATCAGCGGATGAATCTGGTCGATCACATGGTTGAGGCTGACCGGGTCGGACAGCAGCTCATAGTGATCTTCGGCGTAGGTCAGGATCGGCAGCACGCCGATCTGATGCACCAGCCCGCCAAGGGCCGCCTGATCGGGCTTGAGTCGGGTATGGCTGCGGCACAGGGCGTAGCTGACACCGGCGATTTCCAGGCTTCTACGCCAGACATCGCGCATCTTCTGTTCCACCACGTCGGAGCGGGCATGGAAAATCTGCTCCATGACCAGGCCGATCGCCAGGTTACAGCTGTAGTTGATGCCCAGGCGGGTGATCGCGGTATGCAGATCGGTCACTTCCTGGGTCGCGCGCAACAGTGGGCTGTTGACCACTTTGATCAGGCGTGCCGACAGCGCGGTATCACGGCCGATCACTTTGCTCAGGGTACTGACGCTGACTTCCGGGTTTTCCGCGGCCTTGCGAATCTGCAGAGCCACTTCCGGTAACGTTGGCAGAACCAGGTCATCGTTATTGATGGCCTCAACCAAATCCTTTTGGACCTTTTCCGCCAGTTCGCTCATTTAGTCTCTCTAGGTGTCGCGCCAAGTGCTGCCGTTATTGCTGGATTTCGCGATCGCGGTCCAGTTCATAAGGCAGGTCGAGCAGCTGCAGGGACGGCCCTTCGAGCGCGCCCAGGTGGATGTCCCCACTGTCTGCTGCTTCGGCTTGCAACACCGCCAGGAGTTCAATGTTTTGCTCGGCGCGGGCAGCCAGCACCACTTCGCCGATGGAGCTGCCGTGGGTTGGGGAAAACAGCGCGGTACCCGGTTCAGGCAACTCGCTGGCAGCCAGTTGCAGGCGATACAAGCGGCGCTTGAGTTTGCCCAGGTACTGCATGCGCGCGACGATTTCCTGCCCGGTGTAGCAACCTTTCTTGAAACTCACGCCACCGACCGCTTGCAGGTTGAGCATCTGCGGGATGAACAATTCGCGGGTACCCGGCATGACCTGGCCGATCCCTGCGCGGACCTGGCCCAGCAGCCATTGATTCAGATCGCCTTCGCTCAGCACCGCCGACAGCTTGCCTTTGACCGCATCGGCTTGACTGGCGGCGACCCACAGCTCGGCTCGGTCAGGCGAGACACGGATGGCGATCAGCCCATCGTTGCGCACGACGCTGTCGGTTTCTGCCAGCAGGTCCAGACCGAGGCTGACCAGCGCGGCGTCGCCAAGGTCAACGCCGAAGCGGACCCAGGCGGCACTTTCGTCGGTCAGTTTCGACTTGGAAAACACCGCGTATTTTTTCAGGTCCGCCAGTTGCGGCTCGAGCAATTCGGTGGCCATGGCCAAGACCACGCCGTCACCGTCGAGCAGGATACGGAAACTCGATTGCATCCGGCCTTTTTGCGTGCAGCGGGCACCGAGGCTGGCCCGGGAATCGCTCAGGTAGTTGAGGTTGCAGGTCAATTGGCCTTGCAGGAATTTGCTGGCGTCCGCGCCGCGGACCGCGAGAACACCTTCATGAGAAAGCGTGCAGAAAAAAGCAGAATCGGCCATGGGTCATCGCAGGGTAAAGAGTCTGGCGGACATCATAAGGGGGCGCCTTCGAAATGGGTAGTTCACAAAGGATCATCGGTGCCCGACCAAAGCCGACTGTTCGACGGGGCGCGGGCCTGTATACTTGCGGCCTATTTGAGGAGCGCTCCATGGTCGAAGATGTTGAACTGAACCGCCTCTACTGGCACAGCCGCCGCGGCATGCTTGAGCTTGACGTGTTGCTGGTGCCGTTTGTGAAAGAGGTTTACCCGCACCTCAGCGAGGTTGATCGCGCCTGCTACGTCAGGTTGCTCGAATGCGAAGATCAGGACATGTTCGGCTGGTTCATGGAACGCAGCGAATCCGAGGATCCTGAACTGCAACGCATGGTTCGCATGATCCTGGACCGTGTCCAGCCCAAGTAATTCGTTCGAATGCCGCTGGCATGCCTCACGGCAGTTGCTGGCGGCGTATCTTCTGGCCCAGCTGTTCGCATTGGGTTCGTTGTTTTTACTGTCAATTCCGCTCTGGGCCAGCGCGCTCGGCGCCGTGCTGTGCGTGGCTCACGGAGTCTGGTTGTTACCTCGGCAAATCCTGCTGACCCACCCGCAGGCCTTTTGCGGCTTGCGCCGCGATGCCGATGGCTGGCAGTTGTGGAGTCGGGCCAAGGGTTGGCAGCCCGTGCAACTGAGACCGGACAGCCTGGCGCTACCGTTGGTGGTGGTACTGCGTTTCCGACTACGTGGTGAGCGCCGGGTCCGGGCCATTTGCGTGCCCCGGGATGCGCAGGCGGCGGATGTGCACCGACGCCTGCGGGTCCGGCTCAAGTTCAGCCGACGTAGGTGGGCGGCACCAGAATAGTGTCCAGCGCGACCGGCAGCAGGTTCGGGTAGTCGAGGGTGTAATGCAGGCCACGGCTTTCCTTGCGCTCCATGGCTGACAGAATCATCAGCTCGGCCACTTGGGCCAGGTTGCGCAGCTCGATCAAATCCCGGCTGACCTTGTAGTTACTGTAGAACTCGTCGATTTCATCCAGCAACAGTCGCACGCGGTGTTGCGCCCGTTGCAGACGCTTGTTGGTGCGCACGATGCCAACGTAGTCCCACATGAAGCGCCGCAATTCATCCCAGTTGTGCGCAATGATCACGTCTTCATCGGAATCGGTGACCTGGCTCGCATCCCAGGCGGGAAGGGGGACTGGCATCGGAATCCGGGGCAGCTGTTCAAGAATGTCCGCGGCCGCCGAGCGAGCATAAACGAAACATTCCAGCAGCGAGTTGCTGGCCATGCGGTTGGCGCCGTGCAGGCCGGTGAAACTGGTTTCGCCAATGGCATACAGACCCGGCACGTCGGTGCGGCCCTGTTGATCGACCATCACACCACCACAGGTGTAGTGCGCTGCCGGGACCACCGGAATCGGTTGCTTGGTGATGTCGATGGAAAATTCCAGGCAGCGTTCGTACACCGTCGGGAAGTGCGTCTTGATGAAGGCTTCGGGCTTGTGGCTGATGTCCAGATAGACGCAATCGATACCCAAGCGCTTCATTTCATGGTCGATGGCCCGGGCGACGATGTCCCGTGGTGCCAACTCGGCCCGAGGATCGAAGCGCTGCATGAAGCGCTCACCGTTGGGCAACTTCAGGTGGGCACCTTCGCCTCGCAGGGCTTCAGTAACCAGGAAGCTCTTGGCTTGCGGGTGATACAGGCAAGTAGGGTGGAACTGGTTGAATTCCAGGTTCGCCACCCGGCAGCCCGAGCGCCAGGCCATGGCGATGCCATCGCCGCAGGCGCCGTCAGGGTTACTGGTGTACAGGTAAACCTTGGCCGCACCACCGGAGGCGAGGATCACAAAGCGGGCGCCGTAGGTGTCGACTTCGCCGGTGCCGCGATTGAGCACATAAGCGCCGAGGCAGCGATCACCTTCCAGGCCCAGGCGTTTCTCCGTGATCAGGTCAACCGCCACCCGCTGTTCCAGCAGTTCGATGTTCGGCCGTTTCCTGGCCTGGTCGAGCAGGGTTGTGAAAATGGCTGCACCGGTGGCATCGGCGGCGTGGATGATGCGCCGATGGCTGTGACCGCCCTCGCGGGTCAGGTGGAACTCGAACCCGCCATCTTCGTTACCCGACTGTTCATCGCGGGTAAAGGGTACGCCCTGGTCGATCAGCCACTGAATGGCTTCCCTGCTGTGCTCGACAGTAAAGCGCACGGCGTCCTCATGGCACAGGCCGCCGCCGGCATTGAGCGTGTCATCGACATGGGATTCAACGGTATCGGTGTCATCCAGCACGGCCGCAACGCCGCCCTGGGCCCAGAAAGTCGAGCCATTGGCGAGGTTGCCCTTGCTCAGTACGGCAATGCGCAAATGACCGGGCAAGGTCAGCGCAAGGCTCAAGCCGGCAGCACCGCTGCCAATTACCAGAACATCGTGTTGAAACTGTTGGCTCATTTCAGGATTCCGCTCAAAGCGACCCGGGTCGGGGGTGGCGCAACTGGACTGTCGAGTCAAGGCAGCCGCACAGCCCACTAGTATATAGAGGGGGGGAGCGGCACAATACCCGAGCTGGCATGGCATTGTGAAACTACCGTGACGCAAAACATCGGTCGCTTCGTCGGATGTTTTTCTGCCCGTTGGGCGCGAGAATGACTGTATCGCCGATTTAACAGTCTTTTTCCCTTCACGGTTGCACAATGTCAGGTCGGCGCGGCTATAAATATTTGGAACTTTTGCCAAAGGGCCAAGATCAATAGACGGTTGCCTGAAACAAGGGACAGTGTCGGCTTCAGTGGAGGATCGCAGTGCGATCCTTGCCGAAGAATCCGATGACAAGATTATCCGCGCAGCCGGGTCAACTCGTGCTGCGCTTTTCGTGCGTGCCAAATCAGAGCCCGCAGGAAACTTGCCTGGAGGGGGAGAACTTTTGCGAAAAGCCCGAGTCTATGTTTGCAAGTCTGGTGGTTTACTTCTGCAAGCCTCCTCCGAGCTCATCGAGGAGTGTTCATGCTAACCCAGGAAGAGGATCAGCAACTGGTCGAGCGCGTTCAGCGCGGCGACAAGCGTGCTTTCGATCTGCTAGTGCTGAAATACCAGCACAAAATTCTCGGGTTGATCGTGCGTTTCGTGCACGACACCCATGAAGCCCAGGATGTGGCACAAGAAGCCTTTATCAAGGCATACCGTGCACTTGGAAATTTTCGCGGAGACAGCGCGTTTTATACGTGGCTTTACCGCATCGCCATCAACACGGCGAAAAACTATCTGGTTTCACGCGGCCGTCGGCCGCCGGATAGCGATGTCAGTTCCGAGGATGCAGAGTTCTACGATGGCGATCATGGCCTCAAGGATCTCGAGTCGCCAGAACGGGCTTTGCTGCGGGATGAGATCGAGGGCACCGTCCATCGAACCATTCAGCAACTGCCGGAAGATTTGCGTACGGCTTTAACTTTACGTGAGTTTGATGGTCTGAGTTACGAGGACATTGCGAGCGTCATGCAATGTCCGGTAGGCACCGTGCGCTCCCGGATCTTCCGCGCCCGGGAGGCCATCGACAAAGCCCTGCAGCCGTTGTTGCAGGAAAACTAAAGACAGCGGCGACAGCCAAGAGAGGAACGCCATGAGTCGTGAAGCCCTGCAGGAATCGCTGTCCGCAGTGATGGATAACGAAGCGGACGAATTGGAATTGCGTCGGGTATTGAATGCCTGCGACGATGTTGAAACCCGTGAAACATGGGCTCGTTATCAGATCGCTCGGGCAGTGATGCACAAGGATCTGCTGCTCCCACGTCTGGACATCGCTGCGGCTGTTTCTGCTGCCCTGGCTGACGAAGCCGTACCGGCAAAACCTTCCCGTGGTCCATGGCGCAGCCTGGGTCGTCTGGCGGTCGCAGCTTCCGTGACCCTGGCGGTGCTGGCCGGTGTGCGTCTGTACAACCAGGATGAGATCGCCGGCGTCGAACTGGCCCAGCAATCCAATCAACCCGGACTGGCCGTTCCTCAAGTAAAAGGCCCTGCTGTTCTGGCAGGCTACAATGAGAGTTCGCAAGCTACCGGCCCAATGGCCAATGGCGTTTTGCAAGGTCAGCCAGGCTGGCACGACCAGCGTCTGCCAGGTTACTTGCGCCAACATGCACAACAGGCTGCATTGAAAGGCACTGAGAGCGCTCTGCCTTACGCTCGTGCCGCAAGTCTGGAAAACCGTTAAGGAGGATCATGCGCGCCATACCTCTACTTTCGCTTCTGTTCAGCGGCTGGTTCATTGTTCCAGCCCAAGCCGATGATGCCCAGGACTGGTTGAGCCGCCTGGGTCAGGCAGAGCAACAGCAAAGCTTTCAGGGTACTTTCGTCTACGAGCGTAACGGTAGTTTTTCTACCCATAACATCTGGCACCGCGTCCAGGATGGAAAGGTCCGCGAGCGATTGATCCAGCTCGACGGTTCCGCTCAGGAAGTCGTTCGCATTGATGGGCAAACTCAATGCGTCAGCGGCACACTGATAGCAGGGCTTGGGGACTCACCCAACTCCGCTGCCCGTGCACTCGATCCTCAGAAGCTCAAGAACTGGTATGACCTCGCCGTCATCGGCAAGTCGCGCGTCGCCGGGCGTTCGGCGGTGATCGTATCGCTGACACCCCGTGATCAACACCGCTACGGTTTTGAACTGCATCTGGATAAAGAAACCGGCCTGCCTCTGAAGTCTTTGCTATTGGACGACAAGGGGCGGTTGTTGGAGCGCTTCCAGTTCACACAACTGGATACCGCTGACGTTCCTTCCGAAAAAGACCTGCAGGCCAGTAATGATTGCAAGCCAGTCAATCTCGAAAGTGACAAGGCTTCTGCCGTCAAGTCTGCCCAGGTCTGGCGTTCCGACTGGTTGCCGCCCGGCTTCGAGTTGACCAGCAGCACCGCTCGCAAGGATCCGGAGACCAAAACCCAGGTCAATAGCCTGATGTATGACGATGGTCTGACGCGCTTTTCGGTATTCCTCGAACCGTTGAATGGCGCAACCGTCACCGACACCCGCACTCAGTTGGGGCCGACCGTTGCGGTTTCCCGGCGCTTGAGCACGGCACAGGGTGAGATGATGGTGACCGTCGTCGGTGAGATACCGGTCGGTACCGCTGAGCGGATAGCGCTTTCGATGCGTACCGACGCCGCTGCAACCAAGCAGTGAGCTGAATTCGAAATGTTTCGTGAGCATTTCAATTTGCAAAAAACCCGTAAATTTCTTATAGGTCAGAGCCCCTCGGCTCTGGCCTTGTTTGTTGTTCCCGGAACAAAAATACCGGCGTATTGTTCCCGGTGTTCCTTGCTCCATATCGCTTAACCCTGCTCGTCGTAACGGGAGCCGTATGTCGATACCACGCTTGAAGTCTTACCTTTCCATTATTGCCACTGTGCTGGTGCTCGGTCAGGCGGTCACCGCCCAAGCGGTCGAGTTGCCTGACTTTACGCAATTGGTCGAACAGGCCTCGCCTGCAGTCGTGAACATCAGTACCACGCAAAAGCTGCCAGATCGCAAAGTCAGCCAACAAATGCCCGACCTCGAAGGCTTGCCGCCAATGTTGCGCGAATTCTTCGAACGGGGCATGCCGCCACAATCGCGCTCACCTCGCGACCGACAGCGCGAGGCAACGTCCCTGGGCTCGGGTTTCATCATCTCTACTGATGGTTATATCCTGACCAACAACCACGTGATCGCCGATGCTGACGAAATCCTCGTCCGCCTGGCTGATCGCAGCGAAATGAAAGCCAAGCTGATCGGTACCGATCCACGTTCCGACGTGGCGCTGCTGAAAATCGAAGGCAAGGATCTGCCAGTGCTCAAGCTCGGTAAATCCCAGGACCTGAAGGCTGGCCAATGGGTTGTCGCGATTGGTTCGCCATTCGGCTTTGACCACACGGTGACCCAGGGCATCGTCAGTGCCGTCGGTCGCAGTCTGCCGAACGAAAACTATGTACCGTTCATCCAGACCGACGTACCGATCAACCCGGGTAACTCGGGCGGCCCGCTGTTCAACCTGAACGGTGAGGTGGTCGGGATCAACTCGCAGATCTACACCCGCTCCGGTGGCTTCATGGGTGTGTCGTTTGCAATCCCGATCGACGTGGCCATGGATGTTTCCAATCAGCTGAAATCCGGTGGCAAGGTCAGCCGTGGCTGGCTGGGTGTCGTGATTCAGGAAGTGAGCAAGGACCTGGCCGAGTCGTTCGGTCTGGAGAAGCCGGCGGGTGCGTTGGTTGCTCAGATCCAGGATGATGGCCCGGCTGCCAAGGGTGGTCTGCAAGTCGGCGACGTGATCCTGAGCATGAACGGTCAGCCGATCGTTATGTCGGCCGACCTGCCGCACCTCGTTGGCGCATTGAAGGCTGGTGCAAAAGCCAATCTGGAAGTGATTCGTGACGGCAAGCGCAAGAATGTCGAGCTGACCGTCGGTGCAATTCCGGAAGAAGGCAAGGAGATGGGCGCCGAGCCAAAATCCAGCATCGAGCGCAGCAGCAATCGCCTCGGTGTTTCCGTGGTCGAGCTGACTGACGACCAGAAGAAAACATACGACCTCAAAGGTGGTGTGGTGATCAAGGAAGTGCAGGACGGTCCTGCCGCTCTGATCGGCTTGCAGCCGGGTGATGTGATCACCCACCTGAACAACCAGGCCATCGGTTCCACCAAGGAGTTCGCGGACATCGCCAAGGCGCTGCCAAAGAACCGCTCGGTGTCGATGCGGGTACTGCGTCAGGGTCGAGCGAGCTTCATCACCTTCAAACTGGCGGAATAACCCGGTTGTTGGTTGAATAAAAAAC
>NZ_JBFUID010000060.1:0-35891 GCF_056402055.1 Pseudomonas sp. P4_C4
GGACGTATGCGGTATTAGCGTTCCTTTCGAAACGTTGTCCCCCACTACCAGGCAGATTCCTAGGCATTACTCACCCGTCCGCCGCTGAATTCAGGAGCAAGCTCCTGTCATCCGCTCGACTTGCATGTGTTAGGCCTGCCGCCAGCGTTCAATCTGAGCCATGATCAAACTCTTCAGTTCAAACATCTTTGGGTTTTGAGAAAACCCTAAACTTGGCTCAGCAATCRTTGGTTACATCTTTGATTTCTCGCGGAGTAACTTGTGATGCTGATAATCTGTTGACTAGCAGTCTGACTCCACAAGCACCCACACGAATTGCTTGATTCAGTTGTTAAAGAGCGGTTGGTTAAGAKCTTTCGTCTCAACCGAGGCGCGCATTCTACAGCAGCCTCATTTGCTGTCAAGTGATTATTTTCAGAAGYTTTCCAAGTTTCCTTTTCAACTTCAACCACTTGCGCTTCAGATCTCTCWTCAGCGGGAGGCGAATTCTACAGCGTTACACGCTGCTGTCAACACCTCTTTTTCAACTCCCTTTTGGCTTCGATGACCTGAAGCAACCTGCTGCCGAAAACTGCATAACTCATTGTTTACCAAAGAGTTTTCCGTTTCGACTGCGCCGGAAGTGGGGCGAATTATAGGCCTCCAGAATCTGCCGTCAAGCACTGATTCTGGCTTTCTACCGACATGTACAAAAACACTGCATATATATAGACGCGCCTGCGGGGAATGCGCAGTATATTGCCCAACACAAAAAGAAATACCCTTGATTCCTATATTTCGGACGATGCCACGTAATGAATGATCAGCCTCGCAGCCTGGCCTCTACCCTGTTCTCGGTTGGACTGCTGCTCATAGCCATGGCATCGATCCAGTCCGGAGCCTCCCTGGCCAAAAGCATGTTCTCCGTTGTTGGCCCTCAGGGGACGACAACATTACGACTGATTTTTGCCAGCGTGATCATGATGCTGATACTGCGTCCATGGCGGGCAAAATTCACCGCAAGATCCCTGCGCACCGTCATCGTCTACGGGATGGCGCTGGGCGGCATGAACTTCCTCTTCTATATGTCATTGCAAACCGTCCCGCTGGGCATCGCGGTGGCTCTTGAATTCACCGGCCCACTGGCCGTGGCGATCTACGCCTCGCGTCGCGCTATCGACTTTTTGTGGATCGCCCTGGCTGCCGTCGGCTTGCTGTTACTGATACCAACAGGAGAAGCGACCGCAGGAATCGATCTGGTAGGCGCCGGTTATGCCTTGGGTGCAGGGATCTGCTGGGCACTGTACATTCTGTTTGGCCAAAAGGCCGGGGCCGATAATGGCGTGCAAACCGCCGCACTGGGGGTAATGATCGCCGCGCTTTTTGTAGCCCCTATCGGTATTGTCCATGCCGGCTCCGCATTGCTGACCCCGTCACTGATCCCCGTGGCCCTTGGCGTCGCCGTCTTGTCCACTGCCCTCCCCTACACCCTGGAGATGGTCGCTCTGACCCGCATGCCGGCCAGAACCTTCGGCACATTGATGAGCATTGAGCCTGCCTTCGGTGCGTTATCGGGCTTGCTGTTCCTGCATGAATACCTCTCACTGTCGCAGTGGATGGCAATCCTGTGCATCATCCTGGCCTCCGTCGGCGCAACCATGACCATGAGCACTGCCGCCAGGCCAGCAGTAGCGGCAGATTGAGAGCGGAGATGACACGGGTCTGGTATTTACCGCTCAACTAGGCCATGTTTAGCCCCGCAACCCAAGGTCATGCCATGGACAAATCCAGATAGGGATATCGGTACGCGTCAAGCGAAAGCGAATGCAGCCAGACCCGGGCACAAGATCCGGGGACGCTAAAAGGACAGTAATGAAACGAATTTTGATACTGGTCGCCGTACTTGCAATTGCAGGCTGCGCAGCGACCTCGGAAACACAGATCAAGCACGGCAAGAAAGGGCTACACATCAACTGCTCCGGATTGTCTTCATCCTGGGACAAGTGCTACGCCAGCGCCGCCAACTCCTGCGCACCCAAGGGATACAAGGTCATTGCCAAGTCGGGAGATGCCGTGGAAGAGCCCGGCGACTATCCTTTTGGCCTCAATCCTGCGGGTTATACCAGCCGCAGCATGATCGTCATCTGCAAATAGGCAAGGTCGTCGCGTCAGGTTCTCGGACTTGCGATCTGACGGCCGATTTCCTCGTAGCTGGACTTCAGCACTGTGCGCTGGATATCCGGGCTAGCGAGCATACGCGCCACGACCAGCGCGCCAATACATTGCGACAGAATCGCCCACGCCAGGCTGTCGCTTTGCAAAACACCTGCCCAACTTTCCTGAAGCCGACAAATCCAGTGCTCTGCCTGTTGGCGGACTGTCAGGTCGGAACGGGCAATTTCCGCCCCCAATGCCGGTAATGCACAACCGGTTTCCGGATTCTCGACGTGAGACATGCTCAGGTACTGTTTCAAGCAGCGCTCAAGCTTGTCACGATCCTGCCCTTCCCCCAGTCGCGCCAGACTTTGACCCAACTCACGTTCAACAATGGTTGCGAACAACTCGTCTTTCGACGAGAAGTGGCTGTAGAAAGCACCGCCACTCAAGCCAATCGCCTTCATCAGGCCATCCACGCCCACCGTTGAAAATCCCGACTTCTTGGCCGATACCGCGCTGCTTTCCAGCAGCCTTTGCCTGGTTTCCAGCTTGTGACTGGCCGAATAACGCATTGTCCTTCTCCCGAGGTTGATCACCTTGACGCTTGTCGAATCGTAGCATAACGTTCGTTTAGCTAACGATCGTTTACCAAAAGGGATCTACCCATGAATAACAAGAAGGTCGTACTGGTTGTCGGTGCAGGTGATGCCACGGGCGGCGCCATTGCCAAGCGTTTTGCCCAAGAGGGTCTTGTCGCCTGCGTCACCCGCCGCAGTGCGGACAAGCTCCAGCCACTGGTGGATGCCATCAAGGCCGATGGTGGCGAGGCCCACGGTTTTGCCTGCGATGCACGCAAGGAGGAAGACGTGATCGCGCTGGTCGAGCGGATCGAAAGCGAGATCGGCCCCATCGAGGCATTTGTCTTCAACATCGGCGCCAACGTGCCGTGCAGCATTCTCGAAGAAACCGCCCGCAAGTATTTCAAGATTTGGGAAATGGCCTGTTTTTCCGGCTTCCTCAACGCGCGTGAAGTGGCCAAGCGCATGGCCAGGCGCCAGCGGGGTACGATCCTGTTCACCGGCGCCACCGCAGGCATGCGTGGCGCTGCCGGGTTCGCCGCATTTGCGGGTGCCAAGCACGGCATTCGTGCACTGGCGCAAAGCATGGCCCGAGAGCTCGGCCCCATGAATATTCACGTTGCCCATGTCGTCGTCGACGGCGCCATCGATACCGACTTCATCCGTGAAAGCTTCCCGGAAAAATATGCCACCAAGGATCAGGATGGCATCCTGAATCCCGAGCATATCGCCGAAAATTACTGGTACCTGCACAGCCAGCCCCGCGATGCCTGGACCTTCGAGCTGGACCTTCGCCCCTGGAGCGAACGCTGGTAATTCCCCAAAAAAAACAACAAGACGAGCGCCTTGACCATGAGCAAAACCGTGGAGTTCTACTTCGACCTCGGCAGCCCCGCCACCTATCTGGCCTATACCCAGCTACCGAAAATTTGCGCACAGACTGATACCCGGTTGATCTACATTCCGTTCTTGCTGGGCGGAGTGTTCAAAGCCACCGGCAACGCCTCTCCGGCGACTGTCCCGGCCAAGGGCCGCTACATGTTTCAGGATCTGGACCGCTACGCCAAACGCTACGGCGTGCCCCTGAAATTCAATCCGCACTTCCCAATCAACACCTTGATGCTCATGCGCGCCGTGACAGGCATGCAGTTGCGCCACCCTGAACGCTTTGCCGCCTTCATCGACTGCCTGTTCAACGCCATTTGGGTCGACGGTCGCAGCCTGGATGAACCGGCAACCGTCGCGGCAGTATTGAGCGAAAACGGATTCGATCCACAAGAGGTGCTGGCCCTGACCGCCGATGAGGAAGTCAAAGCCCTGCTCAAGGACAACACCGAAAAAGCCGTGCAGCGAGGAGTGTTTGGTGCGCCGAGCATGTTTGTCGATAACCAGCTGTACTTCGGCCAGGATCGACTGGACTTCGTACTCGAGGCCCTGGGTTAAATCTCGACCACCAACCGCCCCTTTGCCGCTCCTGACAAGAGCAGTACATGGGCGTCTTCTGCGGATTCCAGCGTGAACGAGTGCGGGTCAAGCAATGGCGCGAGCTTGCCCGCCTCAATCAACTGCGCCGCCTCGTGCAGAATCTCGCCGTGATGCTCACGCCCCTTGCCGGTCAGGAGCGGCAGCAAAGTGAAGACACCGGAGTAAGTCGCCCCGCGAAAGGAAAGCGGTGCCAGGCTGTGCTGCCCCCACCCCAGGCAACTGAGCACATGACCGTGATACATCCGTGCCGCCTTGAATGACGCATCCAGCGTTTCACCCCCCACTGTGTCATAGACAATGTCGAAGCCCTCACCGGCCGTATGCTCCGCCACATAGTCTTCAACCGAAGACTTGCGGTAATCGATAAACGTCGCGCCGAACCCTTCGATAATCGACTGCTGCCCGGCAGAGCCCGTAGCAAAAACTTCTGCGCCAAAAGCGCGGGCGATTTGCACCGCGACATGGCCAACACCACCGGCGCCACCATGGATCAATACCTTCTGCCCGAGCCGAACGCGAGCCCGGTCGACCAGACCTTCCCAAGCGGTGATCAGCACCAGCGGCAATCCGGCAGCCTCACGCATGCTCAAGTTGCGCGGTTTACGTGCCAACAGCCGTGCATCGACCGCCGCGTATTCGGCCAATGAGCCTTGAATACCACCAATACCGGTGGCCATGGCGTACACCTCATCCCCCGGCAGCCAGCCACTGACGCCCTCCCCCAACGCCGCTACGGTCCCGGCCAGATCCATTCCCACTATTGCCGGCAATGGTTGCCCCGCATGGGTCGCCTGCCCGGAGCGGATTTTTCCATCCAGCGGATTCACACCGCTGGCCCGGATCCTGACCAATACCTGCCCCGCCTGCGGCACCGGCCGTGCAACGCAAACCAAACGTAATGGCGCATTGGCCGAGTCGACCATCAGAGCGCGCATATTCAGTGAGTCAGTCATTTCGCCATGTCCCATCAGAAGTGAATACAGGATCAATCTTGCCTCGCCCTATTCATTCCGATAAGACGCCATATCGCTATAGTGATCATGCCGATACAGCATCAATGAGGAATCCCGTGGACAAACTCAATGCAATGGCGATTTTCGTGCGGGTGGTCGAACGGGGCAGTTTTTCCGCCGTTGCCCGGGAGTTGCAGACCAGCCAGCCGACCATCAGCAAAGTATTGCAAGCACTGGAAACCCGATTGGGCGGAAAGCTGATTGCCCGCAGCACCCGCAAGCTATCCCTGACGGACGAAGGTCAGCGCTATTACAACGAATGCCGGACCATCCTCGCCGCCGTGGATGCGGCAGAACATAGCTTCC
This sequence comes from Pseudomonas sp. P4_C4, assembly GCF_056402055.1. NCBI lineage: Bacteria > Pseudomonadati > Pseudomonadota > Gammaproteobacteria > Pseudomonadales > Pseudomonadaceae > Pseudomonas > Pseudomonas sp. P4_C4. The sequence goes on from NZ_JBFUID010000060.1 coordinate 5,519, forward strand.
AGTCCGGTCGGGAAAGGGTCGCCGGACCTCTGAAAATCGGCTCGTCGGTGAGTTTCGGGCGCCTGCAGATCGCACCCCGGTTGCCGGACTTTCTCAAACACTACCCTGACGTACAGATAGACCTGCAACTGAGCGATCAAAACCTGGATCTGGTCGGCGAAGGGCTGGACGTCACATTCCGGATCGGTGCCCTGAACGACAGTGGCCTGATCGCTCGCCATGTCGGCAGTACCCACCGTGTGACCGTCGCATCACCTGACTACCTCAGGCAAAACGGCCAACCGCAAACACCGCAGGAACTGGGCAGGCACAACTGCCTGATGTTCAACCTGCTGAGCAGTCAAAACCTGTGGGTGTACACAAAAGACGCCCAACGCCACGAAGTGCGGATCAAGGGCAATGCGCAGAGCAACAATTCCGAGGCGATCCGCGAAATGGTGCTGGGGGGATTGGGGATTGCGCTGTCACCGGTGTGGCTATTCAGCGAAGACCTGAGCGCCGGCCGGGTGAGCGCGATTTTGCAGGACTACAGTACGTTGTCGCTGCCAATTTATGCCGTATCCCTGGCGAATCGTCGCCAATCCGCCAGGGTCAAAGCCTTTGTCGACTATATGGCTCAGGCGCTGGAAAAAGCGCCTGAGCTGCACATAAACAAATAGCTACACAGGAACCAGTAGCTGTACCCGATCAGATAGCCGTAGTGCGAGTGTTCAGCCACTCAAGTGCAACCCCCTCGACCAACGGACTCAGACGCTCACGCACTTCGGCGTGGTAGGCGTTGAACCACTGTTTTTCCTCGTCCGACAGCAACGATGTTTCCAGGCAACGTGTGTCGATCGGGCACAGGGTCAGCGTTTCGAACTTCAGGAACTCGCCGAATTCGCTCTTGCCCGCCTCACGGTTCATCGCCAGGTTTTCGATCCGCACCCCCCAACGACCCGGACGATAGGTGCCCGGTTCAATGGACGTGATCATGCCGGGTTGCATCGCAGTTTGCGGTGCAGGCGCGGCCTGATAAGCGATGACTTGCGGACCTTCGTGGACGTTCAGGAAGTAACCGACGCCATGACCGGTGCCGTGACCGTAGTCGACACTTTCCGCCCAGATGGGCGCACGGGCGATGGCATCGAGCAGCGGCGACAGGATGCCTTTAGGGAACTGCGCGCGGGACAAGGCAATCACGCCCTTGAGCACGCGGGTGCAATCGCGCTTTTGCTCATCGGTCGGTGTGCCCACCGCAACCATCCGCGTGATGTCAGTGGTGCCGCCCAGGTACTGGCCGCCGGAGTCGATCAGCAGCAGGCCGTCCCCTTCGATCACCGCGTGTTCCTCTTCGGTGGCGTGGTAGTGCGGCATCGCGCCATTGGCGTTGAACGCGGCGATGGTGTTGAAACTCAGCGACACATAATCCGGACGGCGCTCACGGGCGGCGGTGAGTTTTTCGTCGATGGTCAGTTCGGTGATGCGCTCGCGCCCCAGCGCCAAGTCCAGCCAGGCGAAGAATTCGCACAGCGCTGCGCCGTCCTGTTCCATGGCCTGACGGATGTGTTCGGCATCGGCCAGGCTTTTTTGCGATTTGGCCAGGGTCGTCGGGTTCAGGCCTTCGATCAGCCTCACTCCGCTGTCGAGGTTGTCCAGCAACCCCGCCGTGACCCGCGCCGGGTCGACTTGCAGGCTCGCACCGCTCGGTACGGCACGCAGTGCGGCAGAGACTTCGCTGTAATCGCGCAAGGTCACGCCGTCCTGTTCGAGGATGGCGCGCAACTCGGCGCTGACTTTGCTCAAGGCAACGAACAGCGTGGCCTGTTGCTGATTGATCAAGGCGAATGAAACAAACACCGGGTTGAACGACACGTCGCCGCCACGCAGGTTGAACAGCCAGGCGATGTCATCCAGGGTGGCGATGAAATGCCAGTCGGCCCCCCGCGCCTGAAGGGTTTCACGCAGTTTGGCGAGTTTTTCGCCACGGCTGACGGTCGCCTGTGGTGGCAAGTGCTGATAGATCGGTTCGTTCGGCAGGACAGGGCGGTCGTTCCAGACTCCGCTCAGCAGGTCGATGTCGGTGCGCAGACGGGCGCCACGCTCTTCAAGTTTGCTGCCCAGGGTCCGTGCCGAAGCCACGGCCATGACCGCGCCATCGACCGCGACAACGCCCCCCTCGGGGGTTTGCTCGGCCAGCCATTCCAGTGGCCCGGGCTGACCCGGTTGCAGCTTGACCAGATCAATGCCGCTGCCCTTGAGCTCCTTGGTCGCCTGCTCCCAATAACGGCTGTCGGCCCAGACGCCGGCAAAATCCGGGGTCACGATCAGGGTGCCGACCGAACCATGGAAACCCGACAACCACTGACGCCCCTGCCAGTAGCCCGGCAGGTATTCGGACAAGTGCGGGTCGGCCGACGGCACCAGCAAGGCGTGAATGCCCTCCCGGCTCATCAATTCGCGGGTTTGCGCCAGGCGCTGAGGCACCGATCCATTGATCGAAAGCTGCGTATTCATCGTGTCTCCTGCTAACCACTTCATCATTATTGTTGGGTGCCGATCAGCGCCGGCGCTTCGTCGCCTTATTGCCAGAATGCCGGAGCACTGGCGCAGGCTGCCTTGATCAGTTGAACCGCCTGGTCGATGTCCTGCTCGGTGGTGAAACGCCCGAGGCTCAAGCGGATGGTGCGACTGGCCGAACGGGCATCATGCCCCAGGGCCAGCAGTACATGGGATGGGGTATTGCTCGCGGAATTGCAGGCCGAGGTCGCGGAAAACGCGATCGAGGCCAGCAACGCCGCCGGGTTGAACTCGCCTTCGCTGAAGGTCAGGCTCAGGGTATGGGGAATGCGCCGGGTCGGGCTGCCGTTCAGGCGCACGCCGGGAACACTTTGCAATTGCTCGAGCAAGCGTTCACGCAAACGCACGATGGTGGCTTTCTCTTCATCGAACGCAGCCGCCGCCAGTGCAAAGGCTGCGCCCATGGCCACGATCTGATGGGTCGCCAGCGTGCCGGAACGCAAACCGCCCTCATGCCCGCCGCCATGGATCTGCGCCTGCAAACGCTGTTGTGCACGCGGACCGACGTACAACGCACCAATGCCTTTGGGGCCATAGAGCTTGTGCGCGGAAAACGACATCAGGTCCACCGGCCACTGCCCGAGATCGATCGCCACTTTGCCCGCGCCCTGTGCGGCGTCGACATGGAACAACGCCCCGCGATCACGCACGACCTGACCGATGGCGGGAATGTCGTTGAGGGTGCCCAGTTCGTTGTTGACCAGCATCAGCGACACCAGGAAGGTGTCCTCGCGCATGGCTTCGCTGACCGCTTGCGCGGTGATCAGGCCCTCGGCGTCCGGCACCAGATAGGTCACGGCTACGCCGGCCTCCTGCAGTTGCCTGGCGGTATCGAGAATGGCCTTGTGTTCGATCTGGCTGGTGATGATATGACCGCCGCCAGTGCCGCGGGCCTGGGCCACGCCTTTGAGCGCGAGGTTGTTGGATTCGGTGGCGCCGGAGGTCCAGACGATCTGCCCGGGCGTCGCGCCGACCAGTTCGGCGACCTGGCATCGCGCCTGTTCGACCGATTGCCGGGCCTGCTGGCCGAAGACGTGGGAGCTGGAGGCCGGGTTGCCGAAATTGCCGGTAAAGCCCAGACACTCGACCATCACCTTGATGACCCGCTCATCCACCGGCGTGGTGGCGGCGTAATCGAAATACAACGGACGTTTATTCATAAAAGACTCGCAGAGCGTGTTCCGGGATCAGGAAGCTCGTGACTGCAAACGGCAAAGCGCAGCCTTGTGAGCTGCGCGCTGTTTTCAGAACGCTACCAATACCTGATCGGATGCCGTTAAAGAAGAATTACTTCATTTAAAAGTGCGTAGGAACGCTCCTGAAAAGTCAGCTTAACAGGCATCGGGCAAGCGGTTGAAGCAATGCGTCAGCTAAAGCTTTCGAGCAACAGCGGATACAGCGAACCCACGAGCAGCGCGGCCATGCCCCAATTGAACAGGCGCAGCCAGCGACGATCCTTCAGAACGTTGCGCAACAGCGTGCCGCAAGCGGCCCAGACACCGACACTCGGCAGGTTGATGATCGCAAAGACAGCCGCGATCACGATCACATTGGTGAAGTAACCCTGCATCGGTGTGTAGGTGCTGATGGCGCCAATGGCCATGATCCAGGCTTTGGGATTGACCCACTGGAACGCGGCGGCACCCAGATAGCTGATCGGTTTCGCCTCGCCCTGCTGACTCTCCGACATGGGCCCCGAATGGGCGATTTTCCACGCCAGATACAGCAAATACGCCGCCCCCGCATAACGCAGCACGGTGTAGAGCAAAGGGTAAGTCTGGAACACCGCGCCAAGGCCAAAACCGACCGCCACCACGAGTACAAAGAAGCCACAAGTGATGCCGAGCATGTGCGGAATCGTGCGGTTGAAGCCGAAGTTCACCCCGGATGCCAGCAACATGGTGTTGTTCGGGCCGGGTGTGATCGAGGTGACGAGGGCAAACAGGGCGAAGCCCAGCAGCAGGTCGAGAGAGAGCGTCATGGGTGGCAGTCCGTCAGGGGCGTTCAGGTGTTGACCCTATCGCACACCCTGGACAAAACCCATGGACAGTTACGCGAAACTTGGAGCAGTACAGTTTCGCCTCAGCTTGGACGACCGTGGAGCTGTACAGATCGCCCGGCGTTCATTTCACCCTGGTTGTCGAAGTTGAACGACTTTTGCGGCTGGCCGAGCAGTTCGGCTTTTTTCGCGTGGTATTCGTCGAAGGACAGTCCACGGCGGTTCAGCGCTTCCAGCGCCAGTTCCTTGCTTTCTTCAGCCGTGTAAGGGCGAAGCTCGGGGGAGACATGGCTGGCACATCCGGCGAGTACGGAGACGGCGAGCATCAGCATCGTAGCGATCATCGGTTTCATTTCTGGCGTCCTGGCGACTGGGTTCGAGGCAATGAACACAGGCTACCCGCGCCTCCCGGGCAGCAGAAATCAACGCTTTCAATAGTGGCTATCAAGAAATGGCGATCATTGTCGATGCGCTGGGAGAACGCGGGCCGGGGGCGCATTGGCTGGACCCGACTTGATGGCACTTGTATGGCGCTGCTGCTCGTCGGGCAATCGGTGAGGCGAAAGAGGCTGGCCTATATTTATTCGGTCGTACAACGGCACAGGCACTTTCCATTCACACTACAAGAACAGGGAGATCCATCATGAGCGTCAAACCCATTCCAGAGGGGTATCACAGCATCACCCCCTACCTGGGCATCAACAAAGCCGCCGAAGCCATCGCTTTCTACAAAAAAGCCTTCGGCGCCATTGAAGTCATGCGCCTGAACATGCCCGATGGCGGTGTCGGCCACGCCGAACTGCGCATCGGCGATTGCCCGATCATGCTGGGCACACCGTGCGATCAAGGGCCGCTGAGCAACCCGGACAATTCGCCGTCGGTGGGTCTGCATTTGTACGTGACGGATGTCGACAAGTCCTACAAACAGGCGATCGATGCCGGCGCAACCGTTGTATCGGAGGTCAAGGATCAGTTTTACGGCGACCGTTCAGGGACCTTGAAAGATCCCTACGGGCACCTGTGGTTCCTGGCCACGCACAAGGAAGACCTGACCCAGGAGCAGATCGAGCAACGGGCGAAGGAGATGTTTGCCCAGGGTTGAAATCCCTGGTGCTGGAGCGGGCCTCTTCGCGAGCAGGCTCGCTCCCACAGGGGCCCCGCCTTCAACAGCACCGCCGACTTGCTGATCACTTGCGCAAGCATGCCCGCCCCTGACCTGTCGGCAATGCGAAACATTTTCTTTCATTTCCCCTTTCGGGATTTCCCCTGCTCATCCGTCCTACCTAGATGCAGTCCTGTCGCGTAGGCAAAAACCACGACTGGACTTTCAGGGCGCTCATCCCTGCGAAGCCCGCAGCCGAGTAGCCTCTCATCCAGGCAAGACCTCCAACATGTCAAAGAAGTCCCGTTCAAAAATCTGGTTCCTGGTCCATAGCTGGCTGGCGCTGCCAATCTGGTTTTTCGTGCTGATCGTCTGTGTGACCGGAACCCTGGCCGTCATCAGCCAGGAAATCGTCTGGCTGGCCAACCCGCCAATGCGCGCCAGCCAGCCCTCGGACGATGCTCCGCTGCTCAGCTATCAGCAGGTCATCGAGGCCATCAACAGGGCCGAACCGCAGACCGTGGTGCAGAGCATCAGCCGCCCCGACGAATCGCACTTCGCCCTGGATGTCGAAGTCAGCTACCCCGACGGGCGCTCGGTGGTGATTTATGTCAATCCGTACAGCGGCGTGATCCAGGGTGTCGCGCCGCAATTCAACTTCCGCGCCTTCACCCGCGCCCTGCACGCTTGGTGGCTGGTGCCTTTTACCAATGGCTATAGCTGGGGCTGGTACCTGGTGTCGTTTCTCGGCTTGCCATTGCTGGCGTCTCTGGTCACCGGGCTGGTGGTCTACAAACGCTTCTGGAATGGTTTTTTCCGCCCGACCCTGCGCATTCGCCACGGCGCGCGGATTTTCTGGGGCGACTTTCATCGCTTGAGCGGCATCTGGTCGATCTGGTTCATCGCGGTGATTTCCATCACCGGCACCTGGTTCCTGATCCAGGCACTGCTGTCCGATAACCAGATTTCCATTTCCACGGAAAAGATTATCCCGGCGATGTCCCGCGAAGCGGTGCCGCTGTCAGCCGATGGCTCACCCCCGCCGCGTATCGACCTTGATCGTGCGATTGAAATCGCCACGCAGGAAATCTCCGGACTGGAGGCCAGTTTCGTCAGCCTGCCGGGCAATGCCTACAGCCATCTGGATGTCGGTGGACGCGGTTGGTATCCGTTGATGTTCCAGACCGCGACCCTCAACCCGTACAACGGCGAAGTCGCCGCCTCGCGCCTGATTTCCGACCGTTCGACCCTGGAGTTCGTCACCGAGTCCATGCGCCCGCTGCACACCGGTGATTTCGGCGGACTGTGGATCAAGCTGATCTGGGCGTTCTTCGGCCTGCTGCTGAGCATGATGGTGCTCAGCGGTTTGCTGATCTGGACCAAGCGCACGGCACTGGCCACGGCCAATGCCTTCAAGCGCAGCAACAAGAAACCGCGTGGTTCCACTGCGCAACCGGTCACGAACAATGAACCGTCGGAGATCAACCTGTGAGCAAAGTCACTGCGGCCTCACAACCCTCGCGCCTGAGCATGTTCTGGCACAAATGGCGCTTTCACCTGAATGTCCTGTTGCTGCTGATTCCCTTGGGCTTCATGCCCAAGTATTTCGCCGACGAGTCGCTGATGCGGGGCGACAGTGGCCTGGGCGAACGGGAAGTCGGCGAAGTCCAGGTCGGTCCCTGGAGCCTGCGCCTGGCGGAGTTGCGTAACGCCGCACCCATGCTCGATGACCCGGCCGGTTACATGAAGGGCTTCAACGCCGCGCTGTGCGAAGCCTGTATCGGACGGGTCAAGGCCACTTACCTGCGCATCGGCAAGCCCCGCAGTCTGCGCGCCGCCGGGGTGATTTTCTTCGGCACACCATACCGCATGGGCGCTTCACTGCCCGTCCCGGAAAAGACCACGGCCGACGCCGAACTGTGGATCACCATGGAAGGCTGGGACGGCGCCATGCATCAGGCATCCATTCCTTTGAGCCAGGCCTCCCCCGCCACCATCGCCTGGTTGAACAAACAAGGAGGCAAACCATGATCAACCCTCTTCGCTCGCTCAACGCCCTGTTGCTGTTGCTCTGCGCCGGTTTCAGCGCCAGCGCCCTGGCCCACAACCCGATATGCGAATGCAAGGCCATCGACGCGGAGCAGATCAAGTGCACCGGCGGTTTTTCCGACGGCAGCGGCGCTCCGGGCGTGACTCTCGATGTGATCGGCTATGACGAAACCATTCTGGTGCCGGGCAAGCTCGGGCCTGATTCGACCCTGACCTTCAAGAAGCCCGGCGCCGAGTTCTATGTGTTGTTTGACGCCGGCCCCGGTCACGTCGTGGAAATCGACCAAGCGGACATCGAGGCASCATGAGCACTCCAACGACCCAAGTCGTGCGCCCGGCCGGGGCCGGTCACGAAACCCTCTACGTTCTGCTGCTGTGCCTGATGATTTTGGCGGTGGCCGGCTCGGTGGTGCTCTGGCGTGGTGAACCCCATGAGGTGAGCAACGTCGGCAGCCATCAACTGGATGCGCGCCGTGACCTCAGTGCATCCGAACAAGGTATCTACGCCGATTTGCGGGTGACGCTGGACGAGATCCACCTGCTGCGCCAGGAACAGCAAACGTCGCCGACTCCCGAGGCTCTCGCCGAGGAAGGTTTTGCGCCATTTGCCCAGATTCGTTGAATTGATAAAGCGTCTTGGCGGGCGTCGCCGACTGCTGTTCGATAAGGCTGGTAGCGACTGACATCTCTCGCCCCCTCAATAAGGTTTTCCTGTTCTGGAAACGCATCAGCGCTTGAGGGATTTAGGCGGTAACACGGAAACCTCTGTAGGAGCGAGCTCTGCTCGCGATGGACTCAAGAACACCGCGTGCATTCAGAAAGCACGCGTTATCGTTATCGACCATCGCGAGCGAGCTCGCTCCTACAGTGGTATGTGGTGTTTTTCAGACGGGTTGCAGCGGCATCGTCAGCTCAACCCGCAAGCCGTCCGGCCGGCTATCGAAATGCAACGTGCAACCGCAACGCTGGACGATGGCCTGGACAATCGCCAGCCCCAGACCACAACCGGTGCTCTGGCCGTTGCGCCAGAAACGCTGGGTCAGGTGTTGCAGGTCTTCTTCGGCAATCCCCGGCCCATGGTCGCGCACCAAGAACTGCACACGATTGCCGGTGGTTTCCAGGCTCAACTCCACCGCTTTGTCGGCGGGGGTATGGCGCAGTGCGTTGTCGAGCAGGTTGCGCAGCGCGGCAATCGACAGCACGGCGGGCATTTGTACCGGCGCGGCGGAAACCTTGCCCGGTGCCTGAAACCTGATGCGCTGGCGATCGCCGCTTGCAGCGTCCTGGATCGCCAGTTTCGCCACTTGCTCGGCGTTGCATTGCACACCGTCGTCAAACGACAGACTGCCCTCGACGCGCGCCAGCAACAGCAATTGTTCGAGGGTCCGGTGCATGCGGTCGGCGCCCTCTTCGGCCCGGGCCAGGGACTGATCCCGGGCGCTGCCGTCAGTCATCCGCGCCACTTGCAGGTGAGTCTTGATCGCGGTCAGCGGGCTGCGCAGTTCGTGGGCCGCGTCTCCGGTCAGGCGACGTTCGCGCTCGATGGTCTTGCCGATGCGCTGGAGCAACTGGTTCTGGGTTTCCAGCAAGGGTTGCAGCTCGCTGGGTAGCGGCTGGATCTGCAAGGGTTCGAGGGAGTCGGCACTGCGGCGCATCAAGGCGTCGCGCATGCGGTTGAGCGGCGCCAGCCCCTGGCCGATGCCCAGCCAGAGCAAACACAGGCAACCGAGTAGCGCCACGCCCACCGGCACCGAAGCGGCCAGCAGGATCGACATGTTCAACGCCTCGCGCTCGATCTGCCGGTCGGCGGTGGTGATGCGCAGATCGCCCCGGGCCAAGGTGAAGCTGCGCCATGGCGCGCCGTCGATCATCTGATCGTGAAAACCGAGTTTCTCGGCCTCCAGGGCCTGCTGCGGATCGGTGTGACTACGGGCGAGGATTTCACCGCGCAATGAGCTGACCTGGCACGCCATGCCACCCGGAATGTTCAGTTGTTCGGCGCTGAAATGGGTGCCCTCACCCTTGCTCGGCACAGGCGGCAGTTGCTCCATCAGGCCGGCGACCATGCGTGCCGACGCCACCAGGCGCTGGTCGAGGGAAAACATCATTTGATTGCGCAGATCACTGAGCATCCAGGCCGCGGCCAGGGCCCAGATCAAGGCAAATGCGGCGCCGAGCGTCAGGCTCAGGCGCAAACGCAGACTCATCACTTTGATTCTTCTCCGCCATCAGCCGGCCCCAGGCGATAGCCCAGGCCGCGCACGGTCTCGACAATGCCGTTGCCGAGTTTACGCCGCAGGTGATGGATATGGACGTTGAGGGCGTTGCTTTCCAGTTCGTCGTTGAAGCCATAGACGCTGTCCTTGAGTTGCTCGGTGGACAGCACCCGCCCACGGTTGTGCAACAAGGCTTGCAGCAGCGACTGTTCGCGGCGCGACAGGTCCACCGGCTGTCCCGCGAGCGTGGTTTCGCGGCTGCTCGGGTCGTAGGTCAGGGCTCCGTGTTCGATCAGGTTGACGCTGCGCCCCGCCACCCGCCGCAACAGCGTGTGCAAGCGTGCAGCGAGTTCACGCAAGTCGAACGGCTTGAGCAGATAGTCGTCCGCGCCGGCTTGCAGGCCATCGACGCGGTCGGTGACCGAGTCTCGGGCGGTGAGGATCAAAACCGGCAACTCCAGGCCTTGATGGCGCAACTGCTGCAGAAGCTTGAGGCCATCTTCGTCCGGCAACCCGAGATCGAGCACCATGACATCGAACTCCGCCACCTTGAGCATCGCCCGGGCGGCGGACGCCGTGGCGACGTGCTCCACGGTCAGACCCTGGGCGGTCAGACCGGCGACGATACCGCTGGCGATCAGTTCATCGTCTTCGCAAACCAGTACGTGCATGGGGAGCCTCGTAGAAATAAAGCCTATTAAGCCATTGACCGATTAAGTCGACATTATGCCGCAAGCGCCACCGCCACAAGGCCGGGGCGGTTAATCATCGGTTAATCGCCACCCGCCACTGTGCACCTCATTAGCACAGGGCAAAGGCTTATCCATGCATCGTCTGTTTTTACTTTTTACCCTCTTGATCGCGGGCCTGGCCCAGGCGGGAACCAATCCGTTCGACACCAAACCTGAATTTCTCCCGGTTGATAAAGCATTCACGTTTACCTCCGAACGTCTGGAATCCGGTGAAACCCAGCTCTATTGGCAGATCACCGACGGCTATTACCTGTACCAGAAACGCTTGAAGTTCGACGGATTGCCTGTCGGGCAGCATCCCGCGTTGCCGGAAGGTGAAGCCCACAGCGACGAGTTTTTCGGTGAACAGCAAGTCTACCGTCAGGGCCTGGAACTGAAGATTCCGGCGGGTGCCAGCGGCACGGTCAAGGTCAGCTACCAGGGTTGTGCCGATGCCGGTTTATGTTATCCGCCGCAAACCAGAGTCGTGGACCTGGGCAATGCCAATGCGCAGAGTGCGGCCAATGAGGCACCGGACCAGGCGCTGGCCAGCAGCCTGCAATATCGGGCGCTGGGCTGGAGCCTTTTGCTGTTCTTCGGCCTGGGCCTGTTGCTGGCCTTCACGCCTTGTTCATTGCCGATGCTGCCGATCCTGGCCGGGTTGATCGTCGGCAGCGGCGCCACGCCCAAACGCGGATTCGCCCTGGCCAGCAGTTACGTGGTCAGCATGGCCCTGGTGTATGCGGCGATGGGTGTCCTGGCCGCCTCCCTCGGGGCGAACCTGCAAGCCTGGTTGCAGAACCCCTGGCTGCTGGGCAGTTTCGCGGCGATTTTCGTGCTGCTGGCGCTGCCGATGTTCGGCTACTTCGAACTGCAACTGCCGGTGGCCGTACGCGATCGCCTGGAAAACGTTTCGCGCAATCAACGTGGCGGCAATCTGATCGGCGCCGGGGTGCTGGGGGCGCTGTCCGGCCTGCTGGTCGGCCCGTGCATGACCGCACCGCTGGCCGGTGCCCTGCTCTACATCGCGCAAAGCGGTAACGCGTTGCATGGCGGATTGATTCTGTTCGCCATGGGCATCGGTATCGGCGTGCCGCTGCTGTTGCTGGTGACCGTCGGCAATCGCTTCATGCCCAAACCCGGCGTCTGGATGAACCTGGTCAAAGGCATTTTCGGCTTTCTGTTCCTCGCCACCGCGTTGCTGATGCTGCGCCCGGTGCTGGACGAGTCCCTGTGGCTCGGCTTGTGCGGTGCGCTGCTGTTGATCGCGGCCTACAGCGCCTGGAAACAGTCGGAAGGTTTCGGTCGCATCGCGCACCTGTTTGGTGCCAGTTCGTTGTTGCTCGGATTGTGGGGTGGCATGCTGGTGATCGGTGCGGCCGGTGGCAGTGACGATCCGTTCAAGCCGTTGCAAGTCTTCCGCTCCTCGAACCAGGCAGTGGCCGCGGTGCCGGTTGGCCACGATGCCTTCACCACCATCAAGGATCCGCAGGCACTGCAACGGGAACTCGACGCCGCGCAGGCTCAGGGCCAGTGGGTGCTGCTGGACTACTATGCCGACTGGTGCGTGTCGTGCAAGGTCATGGAAAAACAGGTGTTCGGCAAAGCCAATGTCATGGAAGCCCTGAGCGACGTGCGCTTGCTCCGACTGGACGTCACCGCCGACAATGCCGCCAGCCGCGAACTGCTCGGCCGTTACAAAGTGCCAGGGCCACCCAGCCTGCTGTGGATTGGCGCTGACGGTGAAGAGCGTCGCAGCCAGCGCATCACTGGGGAGGTCGATGCCGATACTTTCCTGCAACGCTGGACCAACACCCGAGACGCCCGTTAATGCTGACCTTCACCCTCGGCACCTTTGCCATTGCGCTTAATCATCTGCTGCTGATCAGTGCGCTGGCGCTGGCCACGTTTGTCGGCTGGCGGGTGGCCAAGCGTGGCGGTGACAACCCCGAGTCGGTACTGTTCAGCCTGTTTCTACTGGGCATGCTGGCGGCCCGGGTCAGCTTCGTGGCAGTCTATTGGGCCCACTATCGCAACGATCCGTGGCAGATCATCGACCTGCGCGATGGCGGTTTCCTCGCCTGGCCGGGGGTGACTGTGGTTTTGCTTGCCACGCTGTATCGCGGCTGGCGTCGCCCGGGTTTGCGCCGCCCATTGGGCTTTGGCGTGACCAGCGGCCTGGCGTTCTGGCTGTTGGCGACGTTCTCCCTGTCGATTTATGAACAAGGCACACGCCTGCCGGAAATCGCCCTGCGCAACGCCGCCGGCGAAACCGTGCAACTGGCCGACTACAAGGGCGGCCCGTTGGTGATCAATCTCTGGGCCACCTGGTGCCCGCCGTGCCGCCGGGAAATGCCGGTACTGGAAAACGCCCAGCAACACCGGCCAGACCTGACCTTCCTGTTCGTCAATCAGGCGGAAAGCATGCAAAGCGTCGCGACCTTTCTGGAAACCCAGGGCCTGAGCCTGTCCAACGTGCTGTTCGACGGTGGCGGGCGCCTGAGCCAGGCCGTCGGCTCCATGGCATTGCCGACTACGCTGTTCTACAGCTCCGAAGGTCGCCTGCTGGGCAGCCATCTGGGCGAGTTGTCGGAAGCCAGCCTGGCCCGCGCGCTGGAAAACTTCGACACCGTACCCGCCACCTCTTCAAGGAAATTGCCATGCCCCGCCTCCGCCACCTGCTGACCCTGTGCCTCGGTGCTGCCCTGTTGCACCTGCCATCGGTGCAGGCCGAAGAGTTGCCCGATGCCATCAAGAAAATCGAGGCCAAGGGCGCGAAAATCGTCGGCCAGTTCGACGCCCCCGACGGCTTGCGCGGTTATGCCGCGCAATACCAGAGCCGCGGCATGGCGCTGTACCTGACCCCGGACGGCAAACACGTGTTGCTGGGCAACCTGTATGACGCCGAGGGCAATGACCTGAGCAGCGCACCCTTGCAGAAACTGGTGTATGCCCCGATGGCCAAGGAAGTCTGGGCCAAGTTCGAAACCAGCAACTGGATCGGCGACGGCAAGAAGGATGCGCCGCGCGTGGTGTACCTGTTCAGTGACCCGAACTGCCCGTACTGCAACATGTTCTGGGAACAGGCCCGGCCGTGGGTCAAGGCTGGCAAGGTGCAGTTGCGCCACATCATGGTGGGCATCATCCGCGAGGACAGCCCGGGGAAATCCGCTGCACTGCTCGCGGCCAAAGACCCGGAAAAAGCCCTGCAGGATCACGAAGCCGCTGGCAAGGGCAGCTCGCTCAAGGCCTTGAAGGAAGTGCCGCCGGCGATCCAGGCAAAATTCGCGGCCAACATGCAATTGATGGAAGAGCTGGAGTTGCAGGCGACGCCGGCGATTTTCTACATGGACGACAAGGGTAATCTGCAACAGCAGCAAGGCGCGCCGTCGCCGGACAAACTGGCGAAGATTCTCGGGCCGAAGTAAGCAAGATCAAAAGATCGTCCGAAGGCTCGGGCCGCGTTCGAACGATCTTTTTCGCAAACCCTACGCCGGATTGCACTCAACTAAAAATGCCAGCAGCGCTTGGGTGACAAACTCAGGATTCTCCAGCAACTCAGGGTCACGAATCAGCCGCAGGGTGAGCATCGGCTGCCCTTCCAGCCTGAGGCTCAGACGGCTTTGCGTTTCATCAGCGGCAAGACGACTGCCTGTCGGCAGACACAGGGCAGTCAGGTCATTCAGGTTGGACATGGGTCGGGCTCACGATAGTCGTCGACAGTTCAATAAAGTGACGTGAGCCATGGCAGGAAATTTAGGAAAAGACCGTCAATTGGCGACTTGTGGCGCCGGTTCGTTGTGCGGGATCGGCACCAACGCAATCTTGTACGGATCGAAAATCCTCAGCATCTGGCCGTTGTCCCGCAAGCCTTGCAACAACTTGCCGAAGGCCTCACCAGTGATGGGCGCGGTCGGACGGAGAATGGCGTAGTGATGATAGATCTGGTCAACGCGCTGGGACACCAGCAACTCGTCAGCGACTTTTTTATTGCGTAACAGGTAGTCGAACAGATAAGAGCGCGTGACCAGGGCAATGTCGGCCCGGTCGCGTAACACCATCAGCAGATTGCTGTCGTGGGAATAGGTCAGCGTGGCGTTGTAGTTTTGCGCGAGGTACTGAGGTTCGGCATTGAAGTTGGCGAACTCGTAGTGATAGCCGCTGAACAGAGCCAGGCGCTTGCCGTTCAGGTCGGCAAAATAGCTTTGCTGTCGATCGGGCAGGCGTTGCGCGACAAAAATCTCGGCGTCTTCCAGCCCCATGTCGACGGCAGTATGGGGAATGTCTTGCCACCCCCAGGCCGGATTTTCGAAGATGGCCATGTCGACCCGACCCTGTTTGAAGTCACCGAAGCGCCGGGCAATGGACGTGGGCACCAGGACAAACTGGTAGTCACTTTGCGACGCATTCAGAGCCTCGACCAGTTGCGGCAGCAACCCGGTATCGGCCCCGGATTCCGGGCGCACGGTATAGGGCGGAAAGTGCGCGGCACCAATGCGCACCAGCTGCGCAGCCTGGGACGGCATCACCGTTGACGCTGCAAGCATCGCCAGCAAAAGCTGCGAGGCTGTCCGAATCGGCGAATCCATCAAAACAACCCCACTCCCCAATAAAACAGCATCAATGCATTCAAGCTAGGCGGTTTTGTCCAGTTAGCCAGTTTAATGCTGGCCATTACAACTTTATTGCCGGTCTTCCAGCACCAGAATCAACGCTTCATCAGCCAACTGATCGAGGCTCATGTTGCCGTCGGCGCGAAACCAGGTGGTGGTCCAGGACAATGCGCCGGTCAGGAACCGTCGGGTGATAAACACATCGCCGCGGATAAAACCGGCGGTCTTGGCTTCGCCCAGTACTTGCATCCAGATGTCTTCGTAGATATCCCGCAGCGCCAGGACCTTGGCCTGGCCGTCTTCGGACAGCGAGCGCCATTCGTAGACCAGCACGGCCATGGCCTCGCCGCTGCCGCCCATGATCGACTGCAATTCACACCGGATCAAGGCCAGCACCCGCTCGCGCACATTGCCGGCCTCGGCGATGGCCGCACGCATCAACGCGGTGTTGTAGCGTATGGTTTCCTCCATCACGGCGCGCAGGATTTCGTCCTTGCTTTTGAAGTGATGGAAAATACTCCCGGACTGAATACCCACGGCGCCAGCCAGATCGCGCACGGTCGTGCGTTCATAGCCTTTATTGCGGAACAGGTGGGCCGCCACTTGCAGCAGCTTGCCACGGGCGCTGTCCGGGTCGGTCAATTGGCCGTCGTCGACCAACTCACGCATGACCCTCAGGGCTTTTTGCTCGTCCACCCATTCTCTCCTACAGTCGATCAATCAATAACGCCGATCCCCCGAAAACACCGGAGTTGCGCGGGCAATTTAAGCGCATGGATGCAACCAAGCAAGCGCTTGGGCAGAAGATAATCAAGTCATTTACAAACCAAGCGCTTGCTTGGTAATGTCGACGCACTTCGGTTGGAGGTGGCTATGGAATGGACTGCGCCTAAAACAATTCGCATCGGTTGTGCCAGCGCCTTCTGGGGCGATACCTCGACCGCTGCCGCGCAACTCGTGGAACACGGGCATCTGGACTATCTGGTCTTCGACTACCTGGCCGAGATCACTCTGTCGATCATGGCCGGCGCGCGGATGAAAGATCCCCAGGCCGGCTATGCGGGCGACTTCATCGAAGTCCTCGTGCCCTTGCTGCAGCAACTCGCGGCGCACAACATCCGGGTCATCAGCAATGCCGGCGGGGTCAATCCCCAAGCCTGCGCCGCCGCCCTGCAAGCAGCCTGCGACAAGGCCGGGGTGGCCCTGAAGATTGCCGTGCTGCTGGGTGACGATCTGCAGCCGCAATTCAAACAGCTAGGCAACCTGGGCATTCATGAAATGTTCAGCGGCGCACCTTTGCCATCGATGTGTGTCTCGACCAATGCCTACCTCGGTGCACCCGGCATCGTCGAAGCCCTGCGTCTGGGGGCGGACATCGTGATCACCGGGCGCGTGGTCGACAGTGCGGTGGTCAGCGCCGCGCTGGTGCATGAGTTCGGCTGGTCGTGGCACGACTACGACAAGCTCGCCCAGGCAGCATTGGCCGGGCACATCATCGAATGCGGTGCCCAGTGCACGGGCGGCAACTTCACGGATTGGCGCGACGTCCCCGACTACGAACACATCGGCTTTCCCATCGTCGAAGTCAGCGCCGACAGCCAGTTCATCGTCAGCAAACCCGAAGGGACCGGCGGGCTGGTCACGCCGCTGACGGTGGGCGAACAGATGCTGTACGAAATCGGTGATCCCCGCGCGTATCTGCTGCCCGACGTGGTGTGCGATTTCACTCAGGTCAAACTGCTGCAACAAGGCAGGAACGCGGTGCAGGTGCACGGCGCCAAAGGCCTGCCGCCGACCGCTCAATACAAGGTCAGCGCCACCTACCCCGATGGTTTTCGCTGCACCGCCAGTTGCCTGATTGCCGGCATCGACGCCGTCGACAAGGCGCGGCGAGTCAGCGCGGCGATCATCAACAAGACCTCGGAAATGTTCCGCCAGCGCGGCTGGGCAACCTACAGCGACGTGAATATCGAGTTGCTGGGCAGCGAAGCCACCTACGGCCCCCACGGCCAGCGTCAGGACAGCCGCGAAGTGGTGATCAAACTCGCAGTACGCCATCCGGACAAGCAGGCATTGATCGTGTTCTCCCGGGAAATTGCCCAGGCCGCCACCGGCATGGCGCCGGGGCTGACCGGCATTGTCGGTGGCCGGCCGACGGTGTATCCGCTGATCCGGCTGTTCTCGTTCCTGATCGACAAAACCGCCTGCACGCTGGACATTGATTGCATGGGCCAGCGCCACCGGTGTGCCCTGCCCGCCCTCGATGTGCTCGATCCGCTGGACCTGCCAGCCCCGCTCGCGCCACCGAAACCGACGGGCCTGGCCGACGCCAGCGTGGCCCTGGTCAAACTGGCGGTCGCTCGCTCTGGCGACAAGGGCAACCACAGCAACATCGGCGTCATGGCCCGCGAGCCCGAGTTCCTGCCGTGGATCGCCGAAGCCTTGACCCCGGAAGTGATCGTCGACTGGATGGGCCACGTCCTCGATCCCATCCACGGGCGAGTCGAACGCTGGTACTTGCCCGCCAGTCACAGCCTGAATTTCCTGCTGGAAAACGCCCTCGGCGGCGGTGGTGTCGCCAGCTTGCGCATCGATCCGCAAGGCAAAGCCTTCGCCCAGCAACTGCTGGAAATCCAGATTCCGGTGCCGCAGCGCATCGCCGACCAGTTCAACTAGAGGATTGCCGCCATGGCCTACGATTCGATTTTCAAAGCCGATTTGTTTGCCGGCCAAAACATCATCGTCACCGGTGGTGGCAGTGGCATCGGCCGCTGCACCGCCCACGAACTGGCGGCCCTCGGCGCCCATGTGCTGCTGGTCGGGCGCAAGGCCGACAAGCTGAAAACCGTTGCGGCAGAGATTGTCGAAGACGGCGGCAAGGCCGATTGGGCGGTTTGCGACATCCGCGAGGAAGAACCGGTGCAGCACCTGGTCAGCGAATTGATTCGCAAGCATGGCCCCATTCATGGCCTGGTCAATAATGCGGGCGGGCAGTACCCGTCGCCCCTGGCCTCGATCAATCAGAAGGGTTTCGAAACCGTGATGCGCACCAATCTGGTGGGCGGTTTCCTGATGGCCCGGGAAGTGTTCAACCAGTCCATGAGCAAGCACGGCGGCGCCATCGTCAACATGCTCGCCGACATGTGGGGCGGCATGCCCGGTATGGGCCACTCCGGCGCGGCACGTTCGGGCATGGACAATCTGACCAAGACCGCCGCGTACGAATGGGGGCATGCCGGGGTGCGGGTCAACGCCGTGGCGCCGGGCTGGATTGCCTCCAGTGGCATGGACACCTACGAAGGCGCCTTCAAGGCTGCGATTCCGACGTTGCGCGAACACGTGCCGCTCAAGCGCATCGGCACCGAATCGGAAGTCAGCGCGGCGATTGTTTTCCTGCTCAGCCCGGCAGCGGCGTTCGTCAGCGGCAGCACCTTGCGCATCGACGGCGCCGCCAGCCTCGGCGGGCGCGCCTGGCCGATTCATAAGGCGACCAACAGCGAGTCGTACAACGGTTTCCACCGTGCCTACGTACCAGACGTATTGAAGGACAAGGAATAACCCATGCCGGTGATTCAGTCGTTACTCGATCCCCACAGCGAGCCGTTCGCCCAGAACCGTGAAGCGATGCTGAGCGCCATCGAGCAGGTTCGCGTGCTCGAACAGAACCTGCTGAACAAGGCTGCCGAAGCCAAACCCAGGTTCGAAAAACGCGGTCAGTTATTGCCCCGTGAACGCCTCAATCTACTGCTGGACCCCGGCGCGCCGTTTCTTGAACTGGCGAGCCTGGCCGGCTACAAGCTGCACGACGACAAGGACGGCAGCTGCGCCGGTGGCGGCTTGATCGCCGGCATCGGCTATGTCTGCGGCGTGCGGGTGCTGGTGGTGGCGAACAACAGCGCAATCAAGGGCGGGACCATTTCCCCCAGCGGTTTGAAAAAATCCCTGCGCCTGCAACGGATCGCCATGGAAAACAAACTGCCGGTGATCACCCTCGCCGAAAGCGGCGGTGCCAACCTCAATTACGCGGCGGAGATTTTCGTCGAAGGTGCGCGCAGCTTTGCCAATCAGGCGCGGATGTCGGCCATGGGGTTGCCGCAGGTCACTGTGGTGCACGGCTCGGCCACGGCGGGCGGTGCCTATCAGCCGGGGCTGTCGGATTACGTGGTGGTGGTGCGCGGCAAGGCCAAGCTGTTTCTCGCCGGCCCGCCATTGCTCAAGGCCGCCACCGGCGAAGTCGCGACCGATGAAGAACTGGGCGGCGCCGAGATGCACGCACAAACCGCCGGCACCGCCGAATACCTGGCTGAAAACGACGCCGACGGTGTGCGTCAGGTACGCGAGATTGTCAGCCTGCTGCCGTGGAACGAGCAGTTGCCCCGCCAGCCCGAACGGCATTGGGAAGAACCGCTTTACCCCATCGACGAACTGCTGGGCCTGATCCCGGATGACCCGAAAAAACCCTACGACGTACGCGAGATCATCGCCCGGATTGCCGACGCTTCGAACTTTCTTGAATTCAAGGGCGAGTTCGATCAGCAGACCGTCTGCGGTCACCTGAAAATTCAGGGGCGCGCCTGTGGTTTCATCGGCAACAACGGCCCGATCACGCCAAAAGGTGCAAGCAAGGCCGCGCAGTTCATCCAGCTGTGCGACCAGAGCCGCACGCCGCTGCTGTTTTTCCACAATACCACCGGGTTCATGGTCGGCACCGAATCGGAACAGCAAGGCGTGATCAAACACGGCGCGAAGATGATCCAGGCGGTGGCCAACGCCCGGGTGCCGAAGCTGAGCATCGTCGTTGGCGGCTCATATGGCGCCGGCAACTATGCGATGTGCGGACGCGGCCTCGACCCGCGTTTCATCTTCGCCTGGCCCAACAGCCGCACCGCCGTGATGGGCGGTGCACAAGCGGGCAAAGTGCTGCGCATCGTCACCGAGGCCAAACAGGCCAAGGACGGCCTGGTGCCCGACCCGAAAATCCTCGACATGCTCGAACAGGTCACCGCGCAGAAACTCGACAGCCAGTCCACGGCGCTCTATGGCAGCGCCAACCTGTGGGACGACGGTTTGATCGACCCGCGCGATACCCGGACCTTGCTCGGTTACTTGCTGGATATCTGTCATGAGGCCGAAGTGCGGCCACTGCAAGCCAACAGTTTTGGTGTAGCCCGCTTCTAAGGGCGATCAGAGGAGAACAATAAAAATGATCTTCACCCAGGAACACGAAGCACTGCGCCGCACCGTGCGCCAATTCGTCGAGCACGAGATCAACCCGCACGTCGAGGAATGGGAAAAGGCCGGGCGCTTCCCCATCCACGATATCTTCCGCAAGGCTGGCGACCTCGGCCTCCTGGGGATTTCCAAGCCGGAAAAATTCGGCGGCATGGGCCTCGACTACAGCTATTCGATCGTCGCGGCCGAAGAGTTCGGCACCATTCACTGCGGCGGCATACCGATGTCCATCGGCGTGCAGACCGACATGTGTACGCCTGCGCTGGCACGGTTCGGCTCCGATGAGTTGCGCGACGAATTCCTGCGCCCGGCCATCAGCGGCGAGCAGGTCGGCTGCATCGGTGTCTCCGAAGTCGGCGCCGGCTCTGACGTTGCCGGCTTGAAAACCACAGCGCGCAAGGACGGCGATGATTATGTGATCAACGGCAGCAAGATGTGGATCACCAACTCGCCGAGCGCCGACTTCATCTGCCTGCTGGTCAACACCTCGGACGACAAACCGCACATCAACAAGTCGCTGATCATGGTGCCGATGAACACGC
This sequence comes from Pseudomonas sp. P4_C4, assembly GCF_056402055.1. Taxonomy (NCBI): domain Bacteria; kingdom Pseudomonadati; phylum Pseudomonadota; class Gammaproteobacteria; order Pseudomonadales; family Pseudomonadaceae; genus Pseudomonas; species Pseudomonas sp. P4_C4. The sequence continues at coordinate 26,562 of NZ_JBFUID010000060.1, forward strand.
AGGGCATCAGCTTGAGCTCACACCTGGACAAGCTCGGCATGCGCAGCTCGGAAACCGCCCAGGTGTTTTTCGACAACGTGCGCGTACCGCAACGCAACCGCATCGGCCATGAAGGCGCGGGGTTCATGATGCAGATGTTGCAGTTCCAGGAGGAACGCCTGTTCGGCGCGGCCAACATGATCAAGGGCCTGGAGTATTGCGTCGACAGCACCATCGAATACTGCAAGGAGCGTAAGACCTTCGGCAACGCGCTGATCGACAATCAGGTGATCCACTTCCGCCTGGCGGAACTGCAAACCGAAATCGAATGCCTGCGGGCGCTGGTCTATCAGGCCACCGAGCAATACATCAAAGGCCAGGACGTCACGCGCCTGGCCTCCATGGCCAAGCTCAAGGCCGGACGGCTGGGTCGGGAAGTCAGTGACAGTTGCCTGCAATACTGGGGCGGCATGGGCTTCATGTGGGACAACCCGGTGGCCCGGGCTTACCGCGATGTACGGCTGGTGTCGATCGGCGGCGGCGCCGACGAAATCATGCTGGGGATCATCTGCAAACTGATGGGCATCCTGCCGGGGAAAAAGAAATGAACAACCTGCCGGTTTGCCAGACTTTGCTGCTGGAACTGCACAGCGGCGTATTGCACATCACCCTCAATCGCCCGGACAGCCGCAATGCGATGAGCTTGCAGATGGTCACCGAGTTGCGTTCGGTGCTGGCAGCCGTGCGCGATGACCGGGGGGTTCGCGCGCTGGTGATCGGCGGTGCCGGAGGCCACTTCTGCGCCGGCGGCGATCTCAAGGACATGGCCAGTGCCCGTGCTCAGGGTTCCAGCGCTCACTGTGATTTGAACCGGGTGTTCGGTGCGCTGCTGCAAGAGGTGCAACACGCACCGCAAGTGGTGATCACGGTGCTGCAAGGCGCGGTGCTTGGCGGTGGTTTCGGCCTGGCCTGTGTCAGCGATATCGCCCTGGCCGATCACCAGGCGCAATTCGGCCTGCCGGAAACCAGCCTCGGCCTGCTGCCGGCGCAGATCGCGCCATTCGTGGTGCAGCGCATCGGCTTGACCCAGGCCCGAAGACTGGCCCTGACCGCGGCCCGCTTTGATGGCCACCAGGCGCGCCGCATGGGGCTGGTGCATTTTGTCGAGCATGATCCGCAGGCCCTGGCCGAGCGTCTCGATGAGGTGTTGGCCCATGTGTTGTGTTGTGCGCCGGGGGCGAATGCGATGACCAAGAAACTCTTGCTGGCGAGTGCCGGAGAGCCGTCGGATGAGTTGCTTGATCAAGCGGCTGAATGGTTCAGCGAGGCGGTGACCGGAGCCGAAGGCATCGAGGGAACGATGGCCTTCGTGCAAAAACGCAAACCGGGGTGGGCCTCCTGAAAAGCATCGCGAGCAAGCTCGCTCCCACAGGGTTTATGAACGACATAAATCCAATGTGGGAGCGAGCTTGCTCGCGATGAGGCCCGACCAGACACTGCTAAAAATCAGAGAGCCTACCCATGCCCGGACTCAAAAAAATCCTCATCGCCAACCGCGGTGAAATCGCCTGCCGCATCCAGCGCACGGCCCAGGCGCTGGGCTATCGCACCGTCGCCGTGTTCAGCGACGCCGACGCCGATGCCCTGCACGTGCAGATGGCTGACGAGGCGGTCAACATCGGGCCGGCCCCCGTGCACCAGTCTTACCTGAACATCCAGGCCATCCTCGACGCGGCCCGGCGCACGGGCGCGGATGCGATCCATCCGGGCTACGGCTTCCTCTCGGAAAACGCCGGGTTTGCCCTCGCCTGCCAGGACGCCGGCATCACCTTCATCGGCCCCAGCCCCGAGGCCATCGAACTGATGGGCAGCAAGCGCCTGTCGAAGCTCGCCATGCTCGAAGCCGGTGTGCCTTGCATCGACGGTTATCAAGGCGACGGGCAGGACGACGCGACCCTGAGCCGCGAAGCCGGACGCATCGGCTATCCGTTGATGATCAAGGCCAGTGCGGGCGGCGGTGGACGCGGCATGCGCCTGGTGCACAACGCCAGCGACTTGCTGGAACAGATTCGCACCGCGCGCTCCGAAGCCCTGAACGGTTTTGGCAGCGGCGAACTGATTCTCGAACAGGCATTGGTCGAACCCCGTCACGTCGAGGTCCAGCTGTTCGGTGACCGGCATGGCAACCTGATTTACCTCGGTGAGCGCGACTGTTCGGTGCAGCGCCGGCATCAGAAAGTCATCGAGGAAGCACCCTGCCCAGTGATGACGCCTGAACTGCGGCAGGCCATGGGCGAAGCAGCGCTCAAGGCCGGGCGCGCGGTGCAGTACGTCGGTGCGGGCACCGTGGAGTTTTTGCTGGATGCACGCGGGCAGTTTTACTTTCTGGAGATGAACACCCGGCTACAAGTGGAGCACCCGGTGACCGAACTGATCACCGGCCTGGACCTGGTGGCCTGGCAGTTGAATATCGCCGAAGGGCAGCCGCTGCCCTTGCGCCAGGAGCAGGTGCAACTCCACGGGCACGCCATGGAAGTACGCCTGTATGCCGAAGATCCGGCTCAGGGTTTTCTGCCGCAAACCGGGCGCGTCGTGGCCTGGGAACCGGAATTGCAGGGCGGCGTGCGGATCGACCACGGCCTGATCGAAGGCCAGATCATCAGCCCCTTCTACGACCCGATGCTCGGCAAGTTCATCGCCCACGGCGCCACCCGCGAGGAAGCCCGACGCAAATTGCTGCGGGCGGTACAAGACAGCGTGCTGCTGGGCGTGCAAAGCAATCAGCGCTTGCTCGCCAGCCTGCTGGAACACCCGCAGTTCGCCTGCGGGGACTTCAGCACCGGGTTCATCGCGCAGCATTTTTCCGAGCATGCCTGCCTGCAGTCCCATGCCCCGGGCGCGCATCACCTGGCCATCGCCACCGCCCTCTTCTATCAGGCCTCAGCGCAGGCTCATCCGGCCGCGCTTTGCGGTTGGCGCAACAACGCCAGCGTGCCACTGCACTATCGCATTGGCCTGCAGGATCAGGATTGGCCGGTAGCGTTGCGGGCAATCCCCGGCGAGCCGTTGCACATTCAGGTCGCCGGGCACAACCTCGCACTGAAGATCATCCACAACGATGGACGCTGGGCCACCCTTGAGATTGATGGCATCCGCCAGCGCCACGCTTATCGCCTGGAGGCCGGGCAGCTCTGGCTGTTTACCCGCCCGGGCAGCCTGCAATTTGAGGATCGCACCCAGGCGCAGGTGACCAGCCAGGCCGGTGCCAGCTCCGGCACCCTCAAGGCACCGATGGACGGGGCGATTGTCGACGTCCTGGTCAATGAAGGCAGCCCGGTGAGCAAGGGCCAGTTGCTGGTAGTACTGGAGGCGATGAAAATGGAGCACCCGTTGAAATCGGGCATCGACGGTGTGCTCAAACGCCTGCAAGTCAAAGTCGGGGATCAGGTAAAAAACCGGCAGATTCTGTTGGAGGTCGAATAAGCCGCTAGGCGGAACCGCCGGGTTTGGCTACGCTCAAACCCTACAGGACGCGGATACCAGGAAACCTGCAATGCCTCACTGGCTGGTCATTGATCTGGAGGCCACCACCGATGAAGGTGGTTGGCCCGTAACGGATATGGAAATCATTGAAATCGGCGCCACCCTGGTGGACCGCAAGGGACGCGAACTGGACCAGTTCCAGCGTTTCGTCCGGCCTTTGCGGCGGCCGTTGCTGACGCCGTTTTGCCGCGAGCTGACGCACATCACCCAAGCCAACATCGATGCCGCGCAACCGCTGGGCGAAGTCTGGCCGGCGTTTGAACGCTGGCTCGGCCAACACCACGTGCGACTTGAAGGCTGGGCCAGCTGGGGCGATTACGATCGTAAACAACTGCTTCAGGATTGGCAGCAGCTGGGACTCGCCAGCATGCTGGCCAACGTGCCGCACATGAACCTCAAACAGCGCTTTGCCAAGGCCCGACGCCTGGAACGCCCGCTAGGACTCAACGGCGCTCTGCAACTGGCCGGCCTGCAGTTCACCGGCCAGCAACACCGGGCGCTGGAAGATGCGCGCAATACCGCACGCCTGCTGCCGCTGGTTCTGCCGCTTTAGACAGGTGACGACGCCAAGGGCCTTGTGCATACTGGCCGGCCCTTTTTAGCCCTTTTCGAGGAATCGCCCATGTTTAAAGTCAACGAGTACTTCGACGGCACCGTCAAGTCGATCGCCTTTGGCACCGCAGAAGGTCCAGCGACCATCGGCGTCATGGCTCCGGGCGAGTACGAATTCGGCACCAGCCAGCGTGAAATCATGCACGTGGTCAGCGGTGCACTGACCGTCAAGCTGCCGGACAGCAGCGACTGGGAAACCTTCGCTGCCGGCAGCCAGTTCAACGTGCCGGCCAACAGCAAGTTCCAGCTGAAAGTGGCCGTCGACACTGCCTACCTGTGCGAATACCGCGGCTAAACCCGCCGGGCTTCACCACAATAAAAAATGCCCGTGTTTTTCGACACGGGCATTTTTTTATTGTGCGCAAAGTTACTCGAGGATCTCCACCGGCATGCCGACTTCGAGTCGACCGTTGCCGTCGTTGACCAGGTTCTGGCCGAACATGGCGCCGTCCGCCTGGGAACGGTATTTCTGCAAGGTGGCCAAGGGTTCGCGGTCGTCGCTGCGCTCCCCGGTTTGCGGGTCGATGGTGGTCAGGATGCAGCGTGAACACGACTTGACCACGCGGAACTCGACCTCGCCGATACGGATACGCTTCCAGCCGTCCTCGGCGAACGCTGCACTGCCTTCGATCACCAGGTTCGGCCGGAAACGCAGCATCTCCAATGGGCGCCCGACCCGTTGCGACAAGTCCTCGAGAGAGGCCTGGCCAATCAGCAACAGCGGATAGCCATCGGCGAACGCCACCTGATCGTCATCCTTGCCGTAGCCGGCCTCCGTCATCCGCGCCCGTTCGAGCGGCACTTGCACCAGGCGTGTCGGTTTGCCGATGAACTGGCTGACCCAGGCCCCTGCTTCATCGCCTGCATCGGGCACTCGCAAGGTATCGCGCCAGATCGTCACGCCTCGCAGTTGTGCATCGCTATCGGGCAAGGCGATATCGATCGGCGCAAAGCCTGGGGCACTGAGAGCCAAGCCACCCTCGGCATTCCACAACGCCGACAGCTGGCTCATCTGCGCCACTGCACGCTGGGTCAGGAAGCGACCGCTGGCTTCATCCACCAGCATCCAGCGCCGATCGCCGTCCAGCCCCAACTTGTCGAGACCGATTGCTTGCAAGGCCTCGCCTTTGGCGGATTTCAACGGATAACGATACAGCGCGCTCAGACGCAACATGGCCAGCTCCCTGGTAGGCAAAACGCCACCCTATACGAGCTTGATCACCGAATCAAAGGCCAAAAAAACTGCCCGTGGCCTGATCAGGCCGGTACTTCGTCAAGCATCAGGCGCTGGCGCACCACGTCGACGAGTTTGTCCGGCTGGAATTTGGAGAGGAAATTGTCGCAGCCGACCTTTTTGACCATCGAATCGTTGAAGCTGCCGGACAAAGAGGTGTGCAGCACCACGTACAAGCCGCGCAGGCGTGGATCGTTGCGAATTTCGGTGGTCAGGCGATAGCCATCCATTTCCGGCATTTCCGCATCGGTGAAGACCATCAGCAGTTTGTCGGTCATGTCCACGCCGGTATCGGCCCAGGCCTTGAGCATGTTCAAGGCCTTCAACCCGTCGCTGGCGATGTGCATCTTCACGCCGAGCTGTCCCAGGGTATCGCGCAATTGCGCCAGGGCTACGTTCGAGTCATCCACCAGCAGCACCTCACGGCCACGGGCACGTTCCAGTACCGGATCTTCGAGCTTGTCGCGGGAGACTTTGGCGTTGTACGGGACGATTTCGGCCAGGACCTTTTCGACGTCAATGATTTCCACCAGTTGATCATCGACTTTGCTGATGGCCGTCAGGTAGTGCTGGCGGCCGGCACTGCTCGGTGGCGGCAGGATGGCTTCCCAGTTCATGTTGACGATCCGGTCCACGCCTCCGACCAGGAAGGCCTGCACCGAACGGTTGTATTCGGTGACGATAATCGTGCTGCCAGACCCCGGCACCAACGGGCGCATGCCGATGGCCTGGGACAGGTCGATCACCGGCAGGGTCTGGCCACGCAGGTTGACCACGCCGCACACAAAAGGATGGCGCTGTGGCATCAGCGTCAACTTTGGCAGCTGCAAGACTTCCTGTACTTTAAAGACGTTGATCGCGAACAATTGCCGTCCGGCGAGCCGGAACATGAGAATTTCCAGGCGATTCTCACCCACCAGTTGCGTGCGTTGGTCTACCGTGTCGAGAATGCCGGCCATCAATGACTCCTGGTCTTGTTCGGATGAATTCACTTAAAGAATGTTATCGGCTGTTTTTGCCGAAGCTTGACCCACTCTAAAATGCCACGCCCAGGCATTGATGTCACATTAACATCATGCTTTACTGGCGCTGCGATTACATCTGCCGCACTTCTGCGCCACACGACCACAACTCACGCGATAGGTTCCGCTGCGTAAGGGATTCCCCTATCAACAATCAGGTGCAACCTGATATTCGCAATATCCAATAGCCATTAATGTGACGCCATTCTCATTGCATGAACGGAGTCAGGCTTTTGTGTGCGATCGCAAGTAAGTGGCCGACCACCCTCTCGTGTTCCCCTGCCTGCCTGCGGGCCAGCCGAAGCTCGTTCACCCGACGACTCGGCAATGCCGGGGTCCCGAGCGCCCTCGTCGACACACTCGATATCCCCCTCATTTGACATGACGTTGTGGAGATAAGTATGCCGAACGACCGTAAAGAGTGGACCCAGCGGCTCACGGAGTTCCTCGTCGAGGCGCAAACACTCCTGGCTAAAACCGAGGAATGCCTGAGTCATCTGCAGCTGATCAGCAATGACAAGGACGCCATCGACTGCATGCTCAGCACACTGCTCAAGCTGGCCAACAAGGCCGATGCCCTGGCGTTGGCGGCCGTATCTGAATTCTCTCTGCATATTCATGGCCTGCTGAACCACGCCCAGAACACCATGAGCCTGCACGACGAGGCGCTGAGTGCCTTGAAAGACTGCCTGACCCTGATTGCCTGGCAACTTGAACTCATCGACCAGACCACCGGACAGCTCAGTCTCGACGACAGTGAGCAGGTCACCCTTATTGAAGCCTTTGCCTTTCAGGTCGGGCAAAGCCGATTTCAACCACCGATCAATTCCAGGCCGCTCACCCTCGTTTCCTATTCGCAGCGACAGGCCTGAACTTGCCGAACCATGTCGTATGGCGTGCTTTGGTTATCAATACCGCGCTGTAACTTGAGTGCACACATGTCGCAATTGATTTTTTCATAGCTATAAACGACCTCTTTTAACAAACACATCAACCAACTTGTTTCTTTATGGAAGCAGCGTCCAACGACTGGACTCCTGACTTTTCGGACATATATACGGACGCGACCAGCGGTATCTTAAGTGCTACTATGCCGCCTGTTAGTTGACGCCAATTAGTGGCAGTGTGGTTGCAGCCGGACAGTTTGGGGCTGATTTCTCCAAAAAAGTACACCCCGTTGAAGTCGACGCTCCAGATTAAAAAACAGGGGCCTGTCAGCCAGCATGACCGGTCTGCCCGCAGCGAAAATCCATTGGCTCCATCCGCTATGCACGCCAGCCTCAAGTCAATCGCCACGTGGCCACCTTCCCGAGAAAATGCACGCACATTCACGCTGTTGTTATGCGCCTGCTCGACGCTCGGCAGTCTGTTGGCCTATGGCTTGTCCATCCCGTTGCCCCTGTCATTGCTGGTGCTCAACGTTGCGGCGCTGACCAGTGCAGCCGTGCAGTACTGCCTCTCGCGCAAATCCATCAAATTCCAGCCCCAGGAACTGGCCGACCGGCTGTTGCAGGTTCAGGAAAACGAGCGTCACCGGCTGAGCCGGGAACTGCATGACGACATCGGTCAATTGCTGACCGCCGCAAAACTGCAAAGTGACTGGCTCAAACGCCGGATGCCTGAAGAACTCCAGGAGCAATGCTCGGTCCTCTGCGACACGCTGGAAGAAACCCTGACCAAAGTTCGTGACGTATCCGCCATTCTCAATCCCCGGCAGTTGACCAGCCTCGGGCTGGAAGCCAGTCTGCGCGCGCACCTGCTCAAGAGCCTGGCCAACACCCCGCTGCACTGGAGCCTGGAATGCCAGCAACGCCTGACCGGCATACCGGAGGAAATGGCCGTGGCCGCTTTCCGTATTACCCAGGAAGCGGTCACCAACATCCTTCGACATGCCCAGGCCAAGAACCTGCTGGTATGCCTGCAGCGTCTGCCACAAGGCCTGAAGTTGCAGATCAGCGATGATGGTCAAGGCTTCGCGCCTGCAACCGACCCCGGTCGTGAAGGACAACGCGGTATGGCCGGGATGTCGGAACGGATCGATCAACTGGGTGGCACGCTGACCGTGACCAGCGAGCCGGGCAAAGGCACCCGAATCGAAGCTCTTTTTCCCTGGGCGCCCCGTGCGCTCGAACGGGCCAGTTCGAATAAGGTTATGCATTGACTTGCAATTTACTACTGGTGGATGACCACTCGCTGATCAGGGCTGGCGTGCGCGCCCTGGTAATGGACCTGCCCGGCTACGCCGTCATCGGTGAGGCCAGTGACGGCTCGCAGTTGCTCGAGATGGTCGCGCACCTGTCCCCGGATATTGTCCTGCTGGACATTTCGATGCGCCAGACCGGTGGGCTCGAAGCCTTGCAGCAACTCAAGCGGGTGCGCCCGCAGAGCAAGGTCCTGATCCTCTCGATGCACACCGACCCGGCCCTGATCATGCAGGCGCTGGAATCCGGAGCCCATGGCTACCTGCTCAAGGACACCACGGCGACCGAGCTCGAGCACGCGCTGGAGGCCTTGCGCAACAACGAGCGCTATCTGAGCCCGGCCATTGCCCACACGGTGATCAACCAGGCGTTGACCCGAAACCAGAAGCACCCACCCGAACCTGCCGACTCGCACAACCTGACGGCACGTCAGCTGGAAATCTTGCGGTTGATCGTTCGCGGAAAATCCACTCGAGAGATCGCAAATGGCCTGGGGCTGAGCGTCAAGACCGTAGAAACCCACCGCTCGCAGATCATGAAGCGTCTGCAGATCTACGATGTGGCCGGCCTGGTGCTGTTTGCCGTGCGCGAACAAATCATCAGCCTTGACGACTAGGGGGCGTTCTCAATTAGTTTCCCCACCGCGTTGTCGCCTTAAAGCTGTCCAGGCAAGGCGTAGGCCGCTGGGAATGGTTGTTCCCTTTCCAAGGCCTGCAACGCAGCATGGCCAGCTTTAAGG